>JAKFXJ010000008.1 GCA_021731425.1 Limnohabitans sp.
TGACACCTGGTGCATGGACAACGAGGGCTATGGCCGCTCGGACAAACACCGCCCCATCAACTTCGACATCAGCAACGGTGCCGATGACTTGGCAGTGGGCAGCGAGTACATCCTGAAAACCACTGGCGCACAACAGTTGCTGGTCTATGGGATTTCGTCTGGTGCACTGAAGGCCGCCTTGTTTGCGCAACGCCACCCCGAACGCGTGGCCAAACTCGCACTCGATGCCTTTGTCTGGACTGGCGAAGGCAGTCCAACCCTGGCTGAGCGCACCAAGAAATTGCCCGAATTTTTGGCCAAAAACAGCCGCCCCATTGACCGTGCATTTGTGCACAGCATTTTCAACCGCGACCACGCCGCTTGCGCCGACGAAACCACCAAAGACGCGTTTGCCGATGCCATCCTCACACTCGACTCGTCCATGCCCACGGGCACCTATGTGGACATGTGTTCCAAATTGCCTTTGGTAGATCCCACCCAAGTCAAGTCAGCCACCCTCATCATGCGCGGTGAATACGACGGCATTGCCAGTCTGGACGACCTGCTCAACTTCTTCAAACTGCTGCCCTGCACCAACAAACAATTCAGCATCATGCAAGGCATCTCGCATGCCAGCTTTCAGCAAAAAAATCACCTGATGGTTTACCAAATTTTGCACAGCTTCTTTTCTCAACCCGAACCTGCCTACAGAGGTTAAATCATGAAAAAGCTATTGAGCACCGTTTGCACTGCAGCCTTGATGACCTTGTCGGCAGGCACTGCATTGGCCCAAAACTACCCCAACAAACCCATCAAAATCGTGGTGCCCTTTGGGCCCGGCGGCTTCACCGATGTGGTGGCACGGATTTTGGGTGTGAAGCTGAGTGAAAGCCTTGGCCAGCCCGTGGTGATTGAAAACAAACCCGGCGCGGGCTCCATGATCGGCTCCGACCAAGTCGCCAAGTCGGCCCCGGACGGCCACACCCTGTTGATCGTATCTTCCACCCATGTGATCAGCCCTTGGATTTACAAAAGCGTCCCTTATGACCCGATCAAAGCTTTCACACCTGTGACCAAGCTGGTGGACTCGCCCTATGTGCTGTTGACCAACCCCAAGGTTCCCGCCAAAAACGTCCAAGAGTTCATTGCCCTGGCCAAAGCACAACCCAACGGCATCCATTACGCGTCTTCGGGCAATGGCAGCGCTCAGCACTTGATTGGCGGCTTGTTTGCCTCCATGACCAAGACCCAACTCAAGCATGTGCCCTACCGCAGCAGCAATTTGGCAGCCACAGACTTGGTTGCCGGCGTCGTGGAGAGCAGTTTTGCAGGCGTGCCCAATGCACTGGCCCAAGTGCCCAATGGCCGACTCAACGCATTGGCCGTGACCAGTGCCAAACGCATTCCCCAGCTGCCCAATGTGCCCACCATGCAAGAAGCGGGCGTGCCCGGTTATGACGCCACGATTTGGCTGGCCCTTTTGGCCCCTGCAGGCACACCGGCAAACATCGTCAACCGCCTCAACAGCGACATAGCCAAGATCATGAACACGCCCGAAACTCAAAAAGCCATGTTCGACGCTGGCGTGGAAGTCAGCCTGTCCACACCCGCTGCGCTGTCCCAATTGATGGTATCCGAGCTCGACAAATGGGGCAAAGTGGTGAAAGAAGCGGGCATCAAGATGGAATGAGTCACTTGAATCCAGTCCATCCACAACTTCAAAGACGCCACCTCACTCTGGCCACGCCACCCAGGTGGCTGCCCCTTACTTCAAATTACAAACCCTCTGGAGACACCTCATGTTGAAACTCAGCCCCACACTCAAACTGGTGACCTGGACACTGGCCTTGACGGCAAGCTTGGCCCAAGCCCAAAGCTACCCCAACCGCCCTGTGAAAATCGTGGTGCCTTTTGCCGCAGGCGGCCCCGCCGACAACTACGCCCGCTTCATGGCGCAGCGCTTGGGCGAAGAGCTCAAGCAATCCTTTGTGGTTGACAACAAGCCGGGTGCAGGCTCCATCATCGGCACCGATTTGGTGGCCAAGTCCCCCGCTGACGGCTACACCTTGCTCATGATGTCGAACACCCACACCGTCAACGAGTCCTTGATCCCCACCAAGCCCTTTGGCCTGATGAAGGACTTTGTCGGCATCGCCCCGGTCAACTATTCCAACCTGCTGCTGGTGGTGCACCCCTCGGTGCCCGTCAAGACAGTGGGCGAGTTGGTGGCGCTGGCCAAATCCAAACCCGGCAAGCTGAACTACGCCTCATCGGGCAACGGCACGCCTTACCACATGGCCGGTGAACTGTTCAAGTTCATGGCGGGCATCGACATGACCCATGTGCCCTACAAAGGCAGCTCGGGTGCACGCACCGACATCGTCGGCGGCCAAGTCGATGTGAT
Source organism: Limnohabitans sp. (assembly GCA_021731425.1). Lineage (GTDB taxonomy): Bacteria > Pseudomonadota > Gammaproteobacteria > Burkholderiales > Burkholderiaceae_C > Limnohabitans_A. The sequence goes on from JAKFXJ010000008.1 coordinate 2,384, forward strand.
GTTCGATGCAGAAACCACCATGGCCGCCATGTCGCGTGACAACAAGGTCCGTGCCTTGGCGGGCACGGGCCTTTCTCGCTCGGCCAACCTGCAGGATCTGCCCACCGTGGCCGAAACCGTGCCCAAATTTGAAGCCACCATTTGGTTGGGCCTGATGGCGCCCAAAGGCACGCCCGCTGACGTGGTGAACAAGCTCAACGCCGAAGTGCGCAAGATCGTGAACAACCCCGATGTGAAAGCCGCCTGGGCGAAACAAGGCGCGGTGCCCATGTCCATGACCGTGCCCGAGTTTGACCAGTACCTGAATGCCGACATCAGCAAGTGGGCCAACATCGTCAAGATCTCGGGCGCCAAGCCGGACTGAGCATGACCGAGCAGGTGGCTTTTCGCCTGAACGGGCACAACGTGACCGTGCCCCATGAGGGCGGGCAAAACCTGCTCGACCTTTTGCGCAACACCCTGCAGCTCAAAGCCACACGCATGGGCTGCGGGCAAGGCCAGTGCGGTGCTTGCCGCGTCCTGCTGGACGGGCATGCGGTGGCCGCTTGCGAAACACCCTTGTGGGCCGTCGAAGGCAAATCGGTGACCACCGTGGAAGGCCTGGGCAGCCCGGCTGCGCCACACGCCTTGCAAACCGCCTTCATCGAAGAGCAAGCCATGCAGTGCGGCTTTTGCACCAGCGGCATTTTGATGTCCGCAGCCGCCTTGTTGCAGCGCCAACCCCACCCGAGCCGCCAAGAGATTGTGCAAGCCATCGATGGGCATTTGTGCCGCTGCGGGGCGCACAACCGGGTGGTGCGGGCGATTGAAAAAGCCGCAGCACGGCTGGCTGGGCCATGACGCCGGAGCCGCTCAAGTCCCATCCTCTGCTGCGCCAATGGCTGGCCTTGGCGGCAGACGGGCAGGTGCACGCCTTCACGGGCAAGGTGGATTTGGGCCAAGGCATCTCGCATGCGCTGCGCCTGATCGTGGCCGAAGAGTTGCGCTTGCCTGCCGAGCTCATCACCATGGTGCCCGCCAGCACCCATTTCAGTCCGGACGAAGCGGTGACTTCGGGCAGTTTGTCGGTTCAGCATTCGGGCGCGGCCTTGCGCTGCGCCGCAGCCCATCTGCGCGAAAGCTGCCGACTCGGCATGGCCGGGCGCACAGGTGTTGCACTGGCGGACGTGCGCTGCGCCAACGGCCTGTTCATGGCGGCAGGCCGCAGCGCGAGCTACCTCGAATTGGCCCCCGCCAACGGTTGGGACCAAGCCATTGATACGGCACACGCAAAGTCAAGCCATGCCCCACAAGACCTGGTCGGCAGCCCACCCGCCATCACCCCGGTCAGGCCCGACGTTGCGGCCAAGGTGTTTGGCGAATTCGAGTTCATCCAAGACCGCGTCCTGCCCGGCATGTGCCACGGCATGGTGTTCCGCCCGGGCACCTTGACTGCAGAGGTGATCGACAGCGACATGCGCACCCTGCAAAGCGCACTGCAGGCCACCCCCGGGGTCATCCACGTCGTGCGCAACGGGCTCTTGCTGGGTGTGCTGACTGAGACGGAACATGTCTTGGGCCAGATCGCCCAAAAAATCGAGAACGAAACCGCACAAGGCCGACTCTGGCGCTGCCAAGCCGAGGTGCCTGATCTGCAGGACTTGCCGACTTGGCTGAAAGCGCAGCCACTGGAAACCACCGTCATTGTGGACACCTCTGGTGAACCTGCCGGGTCGAGCGGCTTGCCCACCCTGAGCGCCGAGTTTCACCGCCCCTTTTTGCAACACGCCTCGGTGGGCCTGTGCTGCGCACTGGCGCAATGGTCGCCCGATACGCCGCTCGAAGTCTGGAGCCACAGCCAGGGCATTTACAACCTGCGGCGCGACTTGGCGCTGGCTTTTGGTTGGCCCACCGATCAAGTGCAGGTCTCGCATGTGGAGGGCGCAGGCTGCTACGGCCACAACGGTGCCGACGATGTGGCTTGGGATGCCGCCTGGCTGGCGCAACAAGTACCCGGCAGACCCGTGCGGGTGCAGTGGACACGCCAAGCCGAGCTGGGCCACGCGCCTTTGGCCCCGGCCATGGCGGTGCGCATTGAGGCCCGTTTGGGCGCCAACGGGCAATTGAGCGAGTGGACGCAAACCGTTTGGGGCCAAGGCCACGGCACACGACCTGGCCGGGGCGCCACACCCGCGCTCTTGGGCGCCTGGCAAACCGCAGAGCCTGCACCTGTGACGCTGGCTGTGAATGCCGCGATGGCGGTCGGTGGCGGGTCTGAGCGCAACGCGCAACCGCCTTACGACATCGCAACGGTCCAAGTGATCAACCACCGCGTGTTGAACATGCCCTTTCGCGTCTCGGCCATGCGGGCTTTGGGCGCCCCAGTGAACGTGCTGGCGGCCGAATCGGTCATGGACGAATGGGCGCATCGGCTGTCGCAAGACCCTTTGGCCTTTCGGTTGGCACACCTGCAAGGCGCGGCCCACACACGCGCCGTGGGCGTGCTGCAAAAAGTCGCGGACATGGCGGCTTGGTTCGCCCCTCGCCCCACAGACCGGCCGGATGGCTGGGGTCGGGGCTTGGCCTATGCGCGTTATAAATACACGGGGGCTTGGTGTGCGGTGGTGGTCGAGTTGGTGGTCGCCGAAAAAGTACGGCTGCACAAACTCTGGATCGCCGCAGACTTGGGGCATGTGGTGGACGCCGAGGGCGTTGCCAATCAACTCGAAGGCGGCGCCCTGCAAGCGGCCAGCTGGGCGCTGGGCGAGGCGGCCCAACTGAGCCCACAAGGCGTCACCTCTAACGACTGGAGCCGTTACCCGATTTTGAAATTCAGCGACATGCCCGATGTGCAGGTCCACCTGATGCACACACCCGACCAGCCCTCACTGGGGGCCGGGGAGTGCAGCTCGGGCCCCTGCTGCGCGGCCATCGCCAACGCCATCTTTGATGCCATCGGCGTGCGGGTGCGCGGCATGCCCTTCACCCCCGACAACCTGATGCGTGCCATTGAGCACCATGATTCGCACAACCCTTCCCTTTCTTAAGCAAACCGAAAGCACAACATGCATGTATTGAGTGGCGGCGCAGCCGCAGCCGTGGTCCAAGGCGTTCAAGCCCAATTCGAACAATCCACCGGCAGCCGCATTGAAGGCACCTTCAGTGCGGTGGGCATGATGCGCGACAAACTGGTGGGGGGTGCCCCCTGCGATGTGGTGATCTTGACGAAACCCCTGATCGAACAACTGATCGCTTCTGGGCATGTGGTGCCCGGCAGTGCACGCTCGCTGGGCCTGGTGAAAACAGGCGTCGCCGTCCGCAGCGGCACAGCGCACCCGCCGGTGAGCACCCGCGCCGAACTGCATGCGGCCATGAGCGCGGCCAAAGGCATTTACTTTCCGGACCCGGACAAAGCCACGGCCGGTATCCATTTCATGAACGTGCTCAAGGCCTTGGGGCTGGATGAAAGCATGCGCAGCCAATTTCGCATCTTTCCAAACGGTGCCACCGCCATGGGCGAAATGGCCAAAAGCACAGAGAGTGGCTTGATCGGTTGCACACAAGTCACCGAAATCAATTACACCGAAGGGGTGGATCTGGTTGCCGCATTGCCCGCCGAGTTCGAGCTGAGCACCGACTACACGCTGGGCATTTGCACCCGGGCCCAAAACCCGCAGCAAGCCCAACTCTTGGCCGACTTGCTCAGTGGGCCCGCTTCCGAAGCGGTGCGCAAACAAGGCGGCTTTGAGTTTTGAGGCGAGCTGGCCCGTGGCGGGGCTTCAGGTGTTGGCGCGTTTTTTGAGCCAGCGCATCACCCCGCCCAGCACCGGCAGTTTTTCGTACAACTCTTCGGCCGCGTCCCAATAATCGCGGTGCATCGTCACCAAGCCTTGCTCGTTGAACACCACATGGCTGGCACCACGCACAGCTTGCAGTGTGGTGGTGTCAAAGCGCTTGAAGCGAAAGCGAAACTCCCAGGTCAAAAAGGCCTGTGAGCCATCCACCACCTGGCCGGTCACCACGAAGTGGGGCTGGTCGAGTGCCACATACATGTGCCGAAAAATGCGCTCGATCTCGGGCAGGCCCTGCACCTCGTTGAACGGGTCCTTGAAGGTGGCTTGTGCGTCGTAAACCGTGTGCAACTGCGCCACGCTTTGCGGCGACAGGGTTTCAAAAAATGCGGCCAGGTTTTGTGTGGCTTGTCGCTTGTCCATGATCGGCTTTCAATTCAGACTTACAGCCCGGTGAACTTGCGCACCAGCGGGAAGTAGAGGCGGTAAGGCAGCAAGCGCAGCAGTTTCAGCCAGAGCGTGAAGCGCTTGGGGAAATGGATGTCGAACTGACCTGCGGCCCAGCCTTTGAGCATTTGACGGGCGGCCTCTTCGGGGCTGATCAGGGCGGGCATGGTGAATTCGTTTTGCGCCGTGAGCGGCGTGGCCACAAAACCGGGGTTGACCACACTCACGCCAATGCCTTGGTCTTGCAGGTCGATGTACAGCGTCTCGGCCAAGTGGGTGAGGGCGGCCTTGGTCGGGCCGTAAGCCAGACCATTGGGCAGGCCGCGCCAACCGGCCACGCTGCTGAGCAAGCTGATGTGCCCGCGGCCTTGCGCGAGCATGCCGGGCAGCACCGCGTGAATCACTTGCAATGCGCCTTGGTAATTGACCTTGTCGTGCTGAAGCAAGTCGTTGATGTCCATGGCCGTGGCGCGTTGGGCGCGGTAGTAGCCCGCCGCGTACACCACCATGTCGAGTGGGCCTTCGGCCATCAGGGCGCGGGCCGTGGCCTGCACTTGGGAAGCATCGCTCACATCCAGCGCTCGCCACTGCACACCCGAATCCTTCTTAGCCCAGTCCAACACGCCTTGCGGGTTGCGGGCCGACACCACCACCTGCGCACCCGCTGCGCGCAGCGCTTGTGCACAAGCCAGGCCAATGCCGGTGGAAGCACCCACCAGCCAGACCCGGCGGCCTTGCCAATCGGTGATGGGCGTGTTCAGCTGCAGCCAGCTTCTGGCTGGCGCTTGCGGGGCGGTTGCCGCAGTTTGTGGGCCAACTTTGGGCATGGCCATGTCGGCCGATTCGGTGGCCATTGCAGCCGCGCCAGAGGAGTGAGGGTTCATGCGCATCAACCCGGCTTGGCCGCCAAAGGCGTGCGGCGTGTGAAGGACAAGGTGACTTCGCCCAGCTTCACGCCCCATTTGCTCATGGTGGCTTTGTTGAGCATGACGCGGTCGTCCATCAGGTACATCCAGTCGTCAAAGTCGACGTTCCAGACCCGGCCATCGACCGGCAAAGCCAGGGTGTAGCCCCAGCGGAATGCGTTGCCACTGACTTGGCCCGAGGCCTCGCCCACCACATCGTCGGCGCGGCCGGTGTAACTGCCGTTGGGTCCGGCTTTGAGCTTCCAGACGCGGCGCTGCTTCGTGCCGTCCGAGTACACAAAGGCCTCGTCCAACACGCCTTCGTCACCGTTCCAGCTGCAGTCCATCACCACGGTGAAACGTTTGACCACCTGGCCACTGCGGTCGGTGAACACGCCCCAGGCGTCGATGGTGCCGGTGAAGTAGGTGCGCAAATCCAGCAGCGGTTTTTCTTGTGCGTACTGTTGCACCTGTGGCCCAGCGCAGCTGGCCACAAAGGGCGTGGCCGCGACCACAGACAAAGCGCCCAGTCGGCTCAGGGCGGTGCGGCGTTGGATCATGGTGGGGTGGGGTTGTTGCATAGAAGGCTCCCGTGTTGTCTGTTCAAAGCGGCTCATGCCGAAGGGTGGGCCGAAGGGTGCGCCAATTCAGGCCCCGAAATCAAATCAGGGCGACGCATCAGGCCCGCATACAAAGCCAGTCCGGCCAAAAGCTTGAGCACACAGGGCAGCAGGCCATAAGCCAGACCCAGCGCCAGCACAGCATCGGCACCTTGCTGGCCTGGGGCATAACCCCACAGACCGAGCAATGGCAGCGACAACCCAGCGGCCAAAGCCAAATTGAGTTTGGTGGCCAAATTCCACCACCCCATGAACGCGCCGTCTGTGCGGCCGCGCTCGCCACAGCGGTCAATCAGCTGGTTGAGCAGGGCACCTGGCACCGTGAGGTCCGCGCCCAGCGCCATGCCCGACAAGGCACACACGACCAAAAACCCGGTGGTGTCGCCTGCGCCCAATGTGATGACACTCACAAAAGCAAGCACCGACAAAGCCATGCCTGCGGTCCAGGTGCGCAACAGGCCGATGCGGTCGATCACCTTGAGCCACAACGGAAACGACAGCGCCCCAGCCGCGAAATACAAACCCAAAAACAACGGCTCCATGGCCTTAGGCGCTTGCAGCAGGTCTTGCACAAAAAACAGCACCAGCGTGGCGGGCACTGCGCTGGCCAAGCCGTTGAGAATAAAAACCATCAACAAACGGCGAAAACCCGCGTGCTGCCACGGCTGCCAGAGGCTGCCCACCGCATGACCGGAGACCACAGGGGCGGTCGAGGCCAAGGGGCTGCGTGCCACACGCCGCCAAAAGAACAAGCCCAGCGCCAGCATGATCACCAGCAAGGCCGTGGTTGGCCCCCAACCCCACAGCGCGGGCAGGGCAGACGCCAGCAAGACCCCCACCAGCGCAAAACCCTCGCGCCAAGCCACCCAGCGGCTTTGCGCGATGCCGCCCCCGCCTTGCCGCGCCGCCCAGGCCTGGTGCAAGATGCCCAAGCCACTGTAGGCCAGGTGGCTGAGCGTGAGCGCACAAGCCACCCACACCAGCAAACCCGTAGGCGACAAAGCCACTGCGGGTGGAAAAAACAAAGCCGCAAAACCCAGCGCCACGGCCAGCGCCAACACCACGGCTGCCAGCCACACGGCCTGCCACGAATGGCGGTACAACTTGTCGCCCCAACGCCCCAGCCACGGGTCCACCACCGCGTCAATGCTGCGGCTAAGCAAGAGCACGGCGCCCAAAGCGGCCAGCGTCACGCCGTACTGTTGGGCGTACAAATTGGGCAAATGCACATAGACCGGCAAAGCCACAAAGGCCAGTGGCAAACCCAGCAAGCCATACGCAGCCGAGGCTTGGCTCGGCACAGTTGCCGGGGCTGACTGGGCAGCATCACTCATGGCTGCAAACCTTGCAGCAACTGGGCACGCATTTTGGGTTCTGACGTGCGCTCATCGAGCCAGATGCCAAAAAACAATCGCGCAAAAGCCGGGTCTTTCACCACACCCACACGCTGCCCGTTGACCCAAAACTCGCCACCCACGCCCGGCAGGTTCACGCCCGTGATGCGTTCCCCCGCCGCCACATTGGGAAACAGTTCGCGCATGGCGGTCAGCCAACTTTGCGCTTGGGCGTCACTGAACGAACCCACACGCCGCATCTCATCGATCGAGCGGCTGGCAATGGCCGCGCCTTCGAGTTTGCGCAAATACTGCAACTCCAGCGCAAACGGAAACTGCGTGTAAGCGCTGTGCCGAAAACCCACGGGCGTCCACAAACGGGCGTCGTACACCTCGAAACCCCAGACCCGCAAACGCACGGGCGCGGTCGGCACCACGCCGCCCAAGCTGGTCACTTCGGGGCGCGAGAAGGCCGCATTCGGGCTGCTCACGGTCGTGCTTTGCGCCCGCACCTCACTTGCCAGGGCCCCCAACAACAGCGCACAACCCAACACCTGCACGCCCCATGGGTGCAGGCGCGGTGCGCGGATGTTTTGGAGCAAGTGGCTCATGGGCATCAGGCCGGTTTGGCCAAAGTGAACTGGATCACGTCGATGTTGGCTTCGTCAAAGGCCGCTTCACAATAAGCCAGATAGAACTCCCACAAGCGGATGAAGCGCTCGTCAAATTTCAAGGTGCGCACAGTGTCCAGTTGCGCCATGAAGTCTGCACGCCAGCGGCGCAAGGTCTCGGCGTAATCGGGGCCAAAATTCAGCTCGTCCACCACCTGCAGTCCGGCTGCTTGCGCTTGTTTGCGGAACTCGCTCGGGCTGGGCAAACAGCCGCCCGGGAAGATGTACTGCTGGATGAAATCGGTGGAATGCAGGTAGCGCTCAAACAGCGCATCGTCGATGGTGATGCTCTGGATGCAGGCGCGGCCACCGGGCTTGAGCATGCGGGCAATGGTCTGGAAGTAGGTGGGCCAATATTCTTGCCCCACCGCCTCGATCATCTCGATCGAGCACACCGCGTCGTAAGGGCCGTCGTCGATGTCACGGTAGTCTTGCAGGCGCAAGTCAGCACTTTGCTGAACGCCTTGCGATTGCATGCGGGCGTTGGCAAACGCCAGCTGCTCGGTGGACAAGGTCACGCCCGTGATGTGTGCACCAAACTCGGTGGTGGCCGCCTCGGCCAATGCGCCCCAGCCGCAGCCGATTTCCAACACCCGGTCGCCCGGCTGGGCGTTGACCATGCGCAGGGCGCGGCGCACCTTGGCCTTTTGGGCTTCGGCCATGTCTTTCGTGTGATCGCCTTCGAACCAGGCAGATGAATAGTTCATCGTGCCGTCCAGCCACAGCTCGTAAAAAGCATTGCCCAGGTCGTAGTGCGCGTGGATGTTCTTGCGGCTGTTGCTGCGGTTGTTGCGGTTGAGCAAGTGCTTGATGCGGTAGAACAAACGTCCCAACCAATGGCCATAAATCGCGCTCTCAATATGGTCGCGGTTGGCGATCGCCAGGCGCAGCAGGGCGGCCAGATCGGGCGTTGTCCAGTCGCCCGCCATGTAGCCCTCGGCAAAACCAATGTCGCCCGATTTGAGCACTTCGGTGCAGACATCCCAGCGGTGGATGTGCAGGGCCGCAAAGGGGGCTTCGTGGGTGCCAAACACTTGGCAGTTGCCATCGGGCGCGTGCAGGGTGAGCGTGCCGATTTTCAGGCGGGTAAGCAGGCCCAGCAAACGTGTGGCGGCCCTGGGCAAGCTGGCGTGCGGGATCTGCGAGGCAGCGCTGACAGCACCCAGGTCAGTAGCAGAGTTGGCGGTCTTCATCGTGGTGGGCATCCGGTGGGGTCCAGTGTTCATCGGGTCACAAAATCGCGGGGCGGCTCGGGCTTGCGCCAAAACGGTACTTTTTTCAGCCAAAGCAAAAGCGCATGCCAGTGGATGCGAGCCACCACGCCAAACGTCAGCAGCGGAAAACGCCACATCACACGGCGCAATGCGGCAGCGGTGGCGGGCTCGAGCACACCGCTCCAGCTGGTGTCGATCAAAGGGCCATCGGCGTCGCCATGGTCCACACGTGCGACGATGCGGTCTTGGCCCTTGTGGTGGGTGCGCATGAAGCGGAAAAGGTACTCGCCTTGCACATCACAAAAGGGCGAAACATGGAAGACTTTGTGCGCCAACAAGGTTTGGCCGTATTGCGGCTCGGGCAGCAGGTAGCAGTGCCGTTCACCAAAGGTGTTGTTCACCTCGGCCACGATGGCGGCCAGGCTGCCATCGGCGCGGTGTGCGTACCAAAAGCTCACAGGCTTGAAGGCATGACCCAGCACACGGGGGAAAGCCTGCAACCAGACCTCGCCCGTAGCGTCTTCAATGCCTTCGTGCTGCAGCAAGGCATCAAGCCAAGCCAAGGCCCCACCTGTCTCGGCCGGGCGACCGTCGCCGTGGTCCGCATCGTGGAAGGCAAACCAGGCGCGGCGGTTGATGGCCAGATCGGTGCGACACACCCCTGCTTGCACGCTGCGCATGGGCAGCATCAAAAACGCAGTCGGGTAGGCGAAGGCGTGGTGCGCCGGGCGGTGGCGCGTGTGGCGCACCTGGCCCCAGCCGATGAGCGCGGTGGCAGGGATCATGCGGCCAGTCTGTCCTGAACAGGGCTGGCCTGATCGTGGATGAGTTTGAGCAAAGCGCGGCCCACTTGCAGACCCGATTTCAGGCCGTCTTCGTGGAAACCATACCCTGCCCAAGCCCCGGCGTACCAGGTGTGCTGTTGGCCTTGCAGCAAGGGCAAGCGCTTTTGCGCCTCGATGGCACCCAGGTCAAACACCGGGTGGGCGTAGTCGTATTCACCCACGATGGTGGCTGGATCGATGTCCTGCAAGGGGTTGAGCGAGACCACTACGGGCTGGTCAAACGGGATGCGTTGCAAACGGTTGAGCAGGTAATGCAGGCACACCCGCGAAGACTCGCGCTCGCTGCTGGCGGCACGTTCGTAGTTCCAGGCGGCCCAGGTCTTGGGGTTGGCGGGCAACACGCTGGCGTCGGTGTGCAGCACGGCGCGGTTGTCCTGGTAGCGAATGGCCCCCAACAAGCTGCGCTCCTCACCAGAGGCCTGTCGCAACATGCTCAGCGCCTGGTCGGTGTGGGTGGCGATGACCACTTGGTCAAAGCGCTCGGCATGGCCGTCGGTGATGATGCGTACGCCTTGTGCGTCGCGCTCGATCAGGCGCACGGGCGTGTTCAGGCGTTTGTCGTGCACACCTGCCAAAATTTTCTCGACGTAGTTTCGGGCGCCACCCACCACGCTGAACCACTGCGGGCGATTCGTCACCTGAATCAGGCCGTGGTTGTGGCAAAACCGGATCATGGTCGCCACCGGGAACTGCAGCATCTGGTCGGTTGGGCAACTCCAAATGCAGCCCAGCATGGGCAGGAAATACCAGTCGCGAAACGGTTCGCTGAACTTGTTCGTGCGCAAAAAGTCGGACAGGGGCTGCTGCAGCTCTTTTTCACGTTGCTCTTTGGCGATGCGGGTGCACAGCGCGTTGAAGCGCATCACATCGGCCAACATGCGCCAAAAACGTGGGTTGACCAAATTGCTGCGCTGCGCAAACACGCTGTTCAGGTCGGTGCCGCTCCACTCCAAGGTTTTGCCATTCAGGGCGCCCGGCACCTTGACCGAAAACGACATGTCGGACGGTGCGGTCTCTACATTCAGCTCGGCAAACAGGTTAATCAGGTTGGGGTAGGTGCGTTCGTTGAACACCAAAAACCCGGTGTCCACGCCGTGTGTGACCAAGCCTTGGGGCGTGGGCAGCGTGATGTCCACGGTGTGGGTGTGGCCACCAAAATAGTTGCCCGCTTCGAACACGGTGATGTCGGCATGGTCTTTCAGGGTGTGGGCCACGGCCAGGCCGGAAATGCCCGAACCCACAATGGCCAGTTTCATACGCGGCTTGCTTGTCTCGCTCATGGCTGCGCCTTCAGGGCTTTGTCGATGGCCGACAAGAGGGTTTTGCTGTCCGGTCCGATCATGCTGTTGTATTGGTCAATGACCTTGCCGTCGCGGCCGATCAGGTATTTGTGAAAGTTCCAGCGGGGCTTTTGGCCGGTTTGTGCAGTCAGCTGTTTGAACAAGGGAGCTGCGCCATCGCCCGTGACCTGGGTTTTGGTGAACATCGGGAACTTCACGCCGAAGGTGCTTTCGCAAAAGGCCGCGATGTCCTTGTTGCTGCCTTTTTCTTGCGCAAAGTCGTTCGACGGGAAACCGAGCACAACCAAACCTTGGTCTTTGTACTGGGTGTTCAGGGCTTCGAGGCCTTTGTACTGGGAGGTGAAACCACAGAAGCTGGCGGTGTTGACGACCAGCACAACTTTGCCAGCATATTGGCACAGGGACTGGGGCTTTTCGTCCTGCAAACGCTCAACGGTGTGGTTGAGGATGGCGGGGCAAGCCACCGCGCTAGCGCCCTTTTGCGGGCTGGCTTGCGCGGATTCGATCCCAAAGCCGAGCACTGCAGCCAAGACGGCCATCAGCAGGCTAGGACCCCATTGTTTTACCCATGAGTGGTTCATTTGCACTTGAAAATTCATTTTGTGACTGATCAGTTTAAACTTCTTTGGTCACATTGTCACGCCAGCCCCTTTTCACCGGAGACGAACATGCCCAAAACCTCAGGTTTTAAAGGGAACAAACAGGATTTGCCGCAAAAGCCTTGCACCGTCTGTGGCCGGGCCATGAGCTGGCGAAAAAGTTGGGCCAAAAACTGGGAGAACGTGCTGTATTGCAGCGACCGCTGCAGAGCCGACAAATCCAAAAGCCCCAACAGCGACCGAGGTGCCCGATGACCCGCCACCTGATTTTGGTACTGGGCGACCAGCTCGGCTGGGACAACCCGGCCTTGGCCGACTTTGACCCCGCCCAAGACCGGCTGTTGATGATCGAGGCGGACAGCGAAGCCGATGAAGTCTGGAACCATCAAGCCCGGATCGCGATCTTTTTGTCGGGCATGCGGCACTTTGCCAATGAAGCGCACCGCCGCCGCTGGCCCTGCTCTTACATGAAGGTGGACGACACCGAACTGCCCCCGGACTTTGCAGGGCGCTTGGCCCACGCCCTCGCCACCCACAGACCCAAAGCCCTGGTGGTCATGGAAGCCGGGGCCTGGCGCATGGAACGGCTGATCGAAGACGCCGCAGCGCAGGCCCAAACCCTGCTGCGTTGGGTGGGCGACACGCACTTTTTGTGCAGCCGCGCCGAATTCGCCAAGTGGGCCGGCGACAAAAAAGAACTGCGCATGGAGTTCTTTTACCGCGAGATGCGCAAAAAGCATGGCGTGCTGATGGAAGGCAAAGAGCCCATCGGCGGCCAATGGAACTACGACGCCGAAAACCGCAAAGGTTTTGGCGCCAAAGGCCCGGGCACCGTGCCGCCACCGGCCCGCTTTGCCCCTGACCGCGTCACACAAGATGTGATCACCCTGGTGCAAACCCGCTTTGCCCAGCACCCGGGCACGCTCGAGCACTTTGCTTGGCCCGTGACCCGCGAAGATGCGTTGGTGGCACTGCAGCATTTCATCGACCAGCGGCTCGAAAACTTTGGCGCTTGGCAAGACGCCATGTGGACCACCTTGCCTTTTGGTTGGCACGCGCTGTTGGGCAGCAGCCTGAACCTGCACCTGCTCCACCCACGCGAAGTGATTGTGGCGGCCGAGCAGGCTTATCACGAGCGCGGCCTGCCGCTGGCCAGTGTCGAAGGCTTCATCCGCCAGGTGCTGGGTTGGCGCGAGTTCATCCGAGGGGTGTATTGGCTGGACATGCCGCTCATGGCCGAAGCCAACCACTACGGCCACACCCGCGATCTGCCCAAGTGGTACTGGACTGGCAACACCCACATGGCCTGCATGCAGGCCACCATCGGCCAAAGTCTGCAACACGGTTATGCGCACCACATTCAACGGCTCATGGTCACCGGGCAATTTGCGGTGCTGGCCGGGCTGTCACCGCAGCAAGTCAGCGCCTGGTACCGCGCCATGTACGTGGATGCGGTGGAATGGGTGGAAACGCCCAACTCCTTGGGCATGGCCCTGCACGCCAACGGCGGGCGCTTCACCAGCAAGCCCTATGTGGCCAGTGGGCAATACGTCAGCCGCATGAGCAATTACTGCAAAGGCTGCCGCTACCAGCCTGAGGTGCGCACCGGCCCCAATGCCTGCCCCATGACCACGCTGTATTGGGACTTTCTAATTCGCCACGAAAAAGACTTTGCCGGCAACCCGCGCACCGCGCTCATGGTCAAGCATGTGGGCAAGATGAGCGCGGAAGACAAGGCGCAGATCAACCTGCAAGCGGATGCCACGCGGGCGGGGTTGGACAGCGTCTGAGACGCCACGGTCATTTGCGCCGACTGATTTGTTGGAGCACATGCTGCTTGAAGGCCAGCGCCAGCGGTGAGAGTTTTTTACCTGCCGGATAGACGATGTGCCAGGCTGAGGGCAGTGGAAAGCCCTGCACGTCGATCACACGCACCCCGTTTTCTTTCTGGTGGCCGTGCAAGGCGTGGCGCGAGACCACGCCCACCCCCAAGCCACCCGCTACCGACTCCTTGATGGCCTCGTTGCTGCCCAGCTCCAGCCGCACATCGGGGCGGAACTTCATCTGCTTGAAAAACTGGTCAGCGGCCATGCGTGTGCCCGAGCCTTTTTCGCGAAAGATGAACCTTCGCTGCGCCAGCTCGTGCAAAGGCACAGCGCTGCGCTTGGCTAAAGGGTCTGACATGGGCGCGATCACCACGATTGGGTTGGGCATGAAGGCCTCGTCGCCCAGGTCCATGTCTTTGGGTGGCATAGACATGATGTAGAGGTCATCGCGGTTGTCACGCAGGCGCTGCACCACCCCGTCGCGGTTCAAGATTTCGAGCGACACATCAATCGCCGGATGCCGCTTGCAAAAGCTGCCAATCAGGTGCGGCATGAAGTACTTGGCCGTGCTCACCACCGCCACCCGCAACTTGCCGCGCGACAAGCCCTTGGCGGCGTCCACGTTTTGCTCAAAGGCGTCCCAGGTGTGCGCCACAGCGCGGGCGGTCTTCGCCAGCTCTTGGCCCACCTCGGTCAGGTAAAGCTTTTTACCCACCATTTCATACAGCGGCAAGCCCACCGATTCACTGATGTCTTTGAGCTGCATCGAGGCGGTGGGCTGGGTGACGTGCATCACCTTGGCCGCAGCACTCACGCTGCCGGTTTCGGCCAAAGCCAGAAAAAGTCGCAATTGACGAAAGCTGACGTTCATAGATTTTTATCTATACCTAAAGGTTGAAGAATCGATTTTACAAATGTTCCATCCATTTTTATGATCGGTGCAAGGAATAACCCATGCAAAATCTGATCGATCCCGCCATCCTCTTTTTCATCTTCGGCGTGCTGGCGGGCACCGTCAAATCCAACCTCGAAATTCCGCCCGCCATCTCCCGCTTTTTGTCGCTCTACCTGTTGATGGCCCTGGGCCTCAAGGGTGGTTTTGCGCTGTCGCAATCGGGCCTCACAGCCGCCGTGGGCATCAGCTTGGCCGCTGCGGTGTTGCTGGCCATCGT
>JAKFXJ010000107.1 GCA_021731425.1 Limnohabitans sp.
CAAGGTCATGGTGAATCTTCCAAGCAAGGGGAATGCGCAGTTTAAGGCGCAGCGCTTGGCGGGCTGTCACACAGGATCAGCGGGATTTTTGGTATTGCCCATCCAGGCTGTCAGGGACGAGCGCATGGCTTCCTCCACCGACATGTCCAGCACCTGCACCCATTCGCGCGGCACAAACACCGTGTAGCCACCGATCATGTAACCCATGGGCAGGTAGACCGCGATGTGTTGGCGCGTCTGTGCGTCCAGCGGCAGGTCGGAGAGGTTTTGGCGCGTGACCAGACCGATGATGGACAGCTCGCTGTCAGGCTTTTTCAAAAGCACCACCTGCTGCGCATCGCGCTCGTGGGGTGCAAAGTAATCGGCAAAACTTTTGAGCGAGGAATAAATGCTTTTGACCAGTGGCAGATTGGTGAAGGGCAACTCCACCCAACCGATCATCCGCTTCATGAAAGGCTGGGACACCAAAAAGCCCAACACCAGGATCAGTGCCGTGCCCAGCACAATACCCAGTCCCGGCAGATAGAAGTCGCCCGTGAAGGGGCGCAGCACGCTCATGGCCGAGCCCTCGACCCAGGTGACAAACAAATAAAGCACGTAGACCGTGAGCCCGACCGGCAAAAAAGTGATCAGGCCGCGGAAAAAATAGGCGTAAAGGCGTTTCATGAGGTCGATTGTGACCGCGCCGCAAAGGGCCGGAAGAGGCAGGGTAAATGGCCGGACAAAGCCGCTTTTATACTGGGCTGAGTTGCCCAGTTCACACCGCCTAGCTCTTCAAACGAACACCATGCTTTCCACCCAAGACAAAACCCGCATCGACGACACCCGCATTGCCTCGGTGCGCCCTCTCATGACACCCGCGCTGCTGGAAGAGCGTCTGCCCGCATCGCCCGCGCACCTGGCGCTGGTGGAGCGCTCGCGCCAAGACATCTCGAAGGTTCTGCAAGGCCAAGACGACCGCCTCGTTGTGGTGGTCGGGCCCTGCTCGATCCACGATCACGACCAGGCCATCGCCTACGCCAAGCTGCTCAAGGCCGAGGCGGACAAACACGCCAAAGACCTGCACATCGTCATGCGTGTGTACTTTGAAAAACCCCGCACCACCGTGGGCTGGAAGGGCTACATCAACGACCCGCACCTGGACGGCAGCTTCGCCATGAACCAGGGCCTGAAGATGGCCCGCAAACTGTTGCTGGACATCCTGGACTTAGGCCTGCCTGTGGCCACCGAGTTTCTGGATTTGCTCAGCCCGCAGTACATCAGCGACTTGGTCACTTGGGGGGCGATTGGCGCCCGCACGACTGAGAGCCAAAGCCACCGCCAGCTGGCCAGCGGCCTGTCGTGTCCGGTGGGCTTCAAGAACGGCACCGATGGCGGCGTCAAGGTCGCGGCCGATGCGGTGGTGGCTGCCAAGGCCCCACACGCCTTCATGGGCATGACCAAGATGGGGCAAGCTGCGATCTTCGAGACGCGTGGCAACCAGGACGTGCACATCATCTTGCGCGGTGGCAAGACCCCCAACTACGCGGCCGCCGATGTGGACGCGGCCTGCAAAGCGCTGGAGGCATCGGGCATCGCGCCGCAGGTCATGGTGGACGTGTCGCACGCCAACAGCAGCAAACAACACGCCAAACAGATCGAGGTGTCCCACGATGTGGCCGCGCAGGTGGCAGGCGGGGACCGCCGCATCATGGGCCTGATGATCGAGAGCCACCTGAACGAAGGTCGGCAAGACTTGAAAGAAGGCCAGCCGCTGGCACATGGCGTGTCGATCACAGACGCCTGCATCAGCTTTGCGCAAACGGTGCCTGTGCTGGATGCGTTGGCGCAGGCGGTGCAACAGCGGCGCTTCATCTGCGCTCAGGCCTGAAGGGCTGAGCGCAGGACGCTGCTGTGCAGGTCAGCCCTGCTGCGGCGTCAGGAGAAAGTCCAGGACCATGCGATTGAAAGCGTCGGGCTGTTCACGTGTCACGCCATGGCCCGCGCCCTCAATCCAGGCATGGCGGGCTTGCGGAAGGGCTGCGCAAACGTTGTTGAAGATGGCCCTGTGCACAGGCTGGGTTTGCTGTCCGGCCAACAGCAGCATCGGCATGGTGAGCTGGGCCAGCTGAAGCGGGCTCAGCAGCGGGAACTCGTCACTGGAAAGTGCCAGCATTTTCAGGGCCCGCAGGTTTTGCAGGCGACGCGCCATGGCTTCGCCTGTGTTGACCGCCGAGCGCCCGCCGTTGATGCCGCCGGTCATGATCTGTGCGGCGCGTTCATCATCGCCAGCCTGGAACGCCGCGTTGGCGGGTTCGATCACTTCACGCCGAAAGGCGTTGGCCACGGCCTGCCCTTGGGGGGTGTGGCTGGCGTACTTCATCATGGGCGGCTCGACCGCCACCAAGGCCTTAACCCGATGCGGGGCCTGAACAGCCAGTGCCAGCGCTGTGAAGCCACCGTAAGAACTGCCAACCAAGATGGCACTTTCTATCTCCATGGCGTCCATCAACAGTGACAAGTCCAGCGCCTCATGCAGGGCACCGTGGTCTGGCGATGCCATATCGTTGTGGTTGGGAAAGCTGTAGCGCCGGCTGTAGCTGATGCAGTCAAAGTGCGGCATGAAGGTGGGCCACTGGGCCGCCCAGGAGCGCCAGTCGCCCATGGCCCCGTGAATGAAAATCAGGGGCGTGCCGCGGCCCTCGCGCACGGTGTGCAGCTGCACACCGTTGGGCAAGGCCCAGGCGTGCGGCGAGAGGGTTTCAAAATCATTCATGCCCATCAGCTCGGCTTGATGCCTAGTTTTCTGACCAAATCACGCGTTCTGTCCCGCTCCACCTTCAGGAAAGCCTGCAAGGATTCGCGGGTGCTGTACGTTGCTGGCGGGAACATGCCGAATTCATCGAGCCGGGCTTTCAACCCTGCTTGCGTTTTGGCCTGTGCCCAGACCTTCGCGAGCGCTTCTAGGATGGGAGTCGGCGTCCCCTGAGGGGCAAACAACATGATCCAGCCCAAATTTTCAAATCCGGGCGCTGTTTCATGCACCGAGGGTACGGTGGGTAAAGCGCTCATGCGTTCCTTGGAGGAGACCGCGATGATTTTGAGTTTGCCGGATTGAACGTGGGGCTTGGCCACGTTGGGCGCTGAAAACATCAGCTGCACTTGTCCGGCGAGCAAATCAACCATGGCGGGTTGATCGCCTCGATAAGGCACATGGGTCAACTCGATGCCAGTGTGTCCCGCAAAGGCCTCCATGCAGAAATGCCCTGCCGAGCCGTTGCCCCCCGACCCGTAATTGAGGGTGTTGGGTTTGGCTTTGGCCAGGGCAATCAGCTCTGCAACATTGCTGACCGGCACCGATGGATGTACCGACAGCGTGAACGCTCCCGCACCCAGCATCGTCACGGGCACAAAATCCTTTTCTGGGTCGTAGTCCAGCTTGGCCAGTAAATGCGGCGCATTCACCATTGCCGTCGGGGCACCGGACATCAGGGTGTAGCCATCTCCCCCGGCTTTGGCCGCCATGCCCGCAGCCAGCGCGCCCACGGCACCGGGTTTGTTGTCCACCACAAAGGGTTGACCCAGCGCTGCGCCAGCAGCATCTGCAAAAGTCCTGGCCAGAAAGTCCGAGGGGCCGCCCGGGGCTGCACCCACCAGGACCCTGACGGGTTTGTTGGGGTAGGCCTGCGCCCAGCTCCAGGGCATGGTCCCCATGGCCACCGCCGCCACCGCCATGTCGCGCAACCAGATGCGACGCTCGTGCTGGTCAATCATGTGTGTCTCCTGTAGATGATGAATTGTCCTGTGGTCATGGCTGCATGGCCATCGGCACGGGTTGAAACGCAGGTGCTTTTTTACTTTTCGCAGGCGAAGCTGCTGGCGATTTCCTTGTCGCCCGATTTGTAGCGAGCTTTCAGAGGATAAGGACACAGGGGCCGTGTGCGCCCGGCACTCCAATCGCTGGGCAGATCGCTGTTGACCCCTCCTGCGTTGCCCGCGCCGCGTGCTGTGGCCACCATCGCGTCGGGCGCCTTGCCAAATTCCACCCAATCCACCAAGGCCGATAAAGCGTCAAACTGGTCCGTGGCCGGTCCACCGCGCGAGTGACCCATGCCAGGGACTCGGAAAAGGCGAACAAAGCGGTTGGCTGTGAAGCCGGACTCGGCGTCGAGTGCGTCGTACCAGGCCGTGGTGTCATCGACTGAAAAAACAGGATCGGCATTGCCATGGAAGACGATCATCTTGGCACCCCGATCCCGCATGGCATTGAGTTTTGTCGGGTTGGGCGGGGTCATGAATGACATTGCACTTTCGGCATACAGGCCTGACGTCGCAAAAATCCTGGGGGCGTCGACATCCATGTTGAAATTCAGCGCGTAACTGAGCGTGTCACCCATGATGCTGGCGCTGGCAGGGGGTGACGAGAAGATGAAAGCCACCGCCACCGGATCGCGCGTGGCACCGACAGAGTTCTTGAATTTCCAGTCGGCCCATCCGCTGGTGCGCATGCCCGGGTCGTAGGGCCAGCCGGCGTACAGCAATTCACCCTTGCTGTTGCGAGCCCCGGTCATGACCTGGTTGAAGGCGTTTTTCTGCTCGGCGCTCAGACAGGTGCCATCACGCACGCTGCTGCAGGTGGGGACATCCGGCTGCAGGTCAAAGGCACGTCGGCATGCCTCGACATCTTCAACCAAGCCATCGGCGACGCCATCGAGCTGATCGCACCGCGCCAGCACAGCCGTTGCCACCATCCTGCGCTCGGTCGCATTGAAGCCGGTTTCCAGGTTGGTGCGCTCGGTGGCGACCTTGGCCCACTGCTGGGCGCCATACAGTTGGGCCACGGCCGCTTTGGGCAGATTGAAACCGGGTGACCCCGCCAGGTAGCCATCGAAGTCGTTGGCATAGCGGGCCGCGGCCACCATGGCATGTCGGCCACCATTCGAGGTGCCGCCAATGTAGGACCTGTCGGGCAACTTGCCGTATGCGGCTTTGATCAAGTTTTTGGCCATGGCGGTCAAGGTGCCGACGGCTTGGTAGCCGTAATCCAGACGCGCTTGGGGATCCAGACCAAACAGCGGATTTTGCGCGGCACTGTGTCCGGCGTCGGAGCTGATGACGGCGAAGCCTTGTTGTAAAGCATGACGGAGCATGCCACCGCCGCTGAAATTGCCGACAGCAGGGGAGACCACGCCGTCTGTGCCGCCATTGCCCTGGTGCAGAAAGCGTCCGTTCCAATCTTTGGGTAGGCGCATCTCGAACTGAATGGCGTAATTTCGGCCGTCCACGCTGCTGACTCGAGGGTTCATCTTGCCAGTCACCAGGCAATGCTCGTTCACATCTGAACCGCCATTCTTCAGGGTTCCAGCAGACACCACGGACGCTGCACCGATGGTGGTCCCTGCATGGCTGAAGCTGTTGCTCAGGCCAGTACAACTGAGCAGCCCGGTACCTTGGGCGGCCGTGAGCTGAGGCAGATTCTCGTTGCCTCCACAGGCCACCAATCCAATGGTCGCCGCGAGGATGCTTGCTGCAAGTGGTGTCCTAGTCATGGTGGTCTCCTGAAGCCCCGGATGGGTGCGTTGCAATAAAAAATCATTGTGGGTGGTGAAGCGCACCAAGGGAAATAGAATCGGTGCCCCAGGTATAAGCATTCTTGATATATGGCCGCCTCAGCTCTGGTTCTTCTCAACCGCCTTTTGGCGAAGGCCCGTTTTCGTCACTTGCAGGTGCTGGTGCGCCTGTCAGAGTTGGGCAGTGTCAAGCGCACGGCCGAGTCGATCGGCATGACCCAGCCGGCGGTAACGCAGTTGCTGGCCGATCTGGAGACCTTGCTGGAGGTGCAGCTCTTTCATCGACATGCCCGGGGTGTGATGCCCACCGCCGTTTGCCGCGACCTGCTGCCGCTGGCCCAGCAATCTCTGTCGGGCCTGAGTGCCACGGCCGAGGCCGTGGTCGATCGCGCACAGATGGGTCAAGGCGTGGTGCGCATCCTGGCCTCGACCGCTGCCATCAACGGTTTGCTGGTGCGTGCCTTGCCCGCGCTCAGCCAGCATTACCCCGGCATCCAGTTGCATGTGCAGGAGGCCGAGGTGCACGCGCAGTTTCAGGCCATCGCCCGGCAAGAGGTTGATCTCGGCCTGTGCCGCGAATCTGCAGTGATTCCGCAGGCCTGGACTTTTGTGCCGTTGATGGACGACGAGTTTCTGGTGGTCTGTGCGCCTGACCATCCGCTCGCCCGCAAAAAGACGGTGACCTGGCGCGACCTGGCCCAGGCCACTTGGCTGATCACCCCGGTCGACTCGGCCGCACGCCACAAACTTGACGAGCTTTGCCAGAGGATGGGTGTGTCGGTCCGGCAAAGCCAGGTGATCACCCGCGTGACCTCGATGACCTGGGCCATGCTGCAGCAACAGACGCTGTTGACCCTGGTGCCCGCCAGCGTGTTCAGGCAGCTGCGCGATGCAGGTCAGGTGGTGGCCCTGCGCCTGCCGGAGCGTTTGCCATATGCACCGCTGGGCATGGTCCTGCCATTGCGCGATGTGGCCGTGGCGACCCGTACTGTGGCAGACTTTCTGCTCGCCCACTGCAACAGACGACCATGAACCAGACCATCGACCCCTCCATTCTCGAAGCCAGGGCACTGGCTGCCCGCATGACCCCATTGGCCGTGCAGGCCCGTTTGGTCTGGCACGCGGCGGTCGATGTGGCCGAGCGGCAATCCTGGGGCCAGGGCCCGCGCGGTGAGCGCTGGAGTGTGCCCATCCTGGGAGGCTGGTTTTGGGGTGCCGAGGGTTTCGAGGCCTTGCACGGCGAAGTTTGTGCGGGTGGCGCCGACCGCCAGACCTTGCGCCACGATGGCATCAAGGAGCTCGATGCGCTTTATGAAATGCGCACCCACGACGGTGCCATGATCACCGTGCACAACCAGGTGTTGATCGATGAAAGCGTACAACCTGAACGCTATGCACGTTCATGCATTCGTGTCACAGCGCCCGATGGCCCCCATGCCTGGCTCAACCGCCGGTTGTTTCTGGGAACACTGCAGTCCCTGCGGCCTGACCGCCAGGCGGTGCTGGTCCGTGCTTACATGCTCTGAAAAAACGTTCTGTTTTGATGGGGTGCCTTGATCGACCTTGGCGCTCCTTCAGGGCTCGTGCATGGCCAGGTACATGCGCCCGCCGGAGTCTCCTGAGCTGGGCACAGGCGTTGTGCGGCTGCTTTCCAGATCAATGCCGATGCGCAAGGCTTGTGACAGAGCGCTGAGTTCGTCGGCCAGGTGGGCCAACAAATCGTCTATCGATAACAAGCCCATCAGCCGCCCATTTGGCTCCGTGATGAAAATCCGCCGCACGCCGTGTTGGACCATGGCCTTGACGGCTTCATGAACGGTAGCTGTGCCGGGTACCCGAATCAGGTGCACGGTGCTGAATGCCCCAATGTTTTGCTCCTGCGGTGTGCGGTCTTGAGCCAGCAAGTGGATGACCAGGCCCCTGTCGGTCACCACACCGGCCACGCGCGTCGGGTCCTCGGGGTCGGTCAGCGCCAGGGCCCCCACATGGTGGGTGCGCATCATCTCGGCGGCTTTGCGCACCGGGGCTTCGGCGCTCAGGGTGAGGCTGTCGCGTTGGCACAGTTGCGCCAGGCAAAAGCCGGGCTCTGCAGTGCGCTGGCTGGTGACGCGCAGATCGATTGGGGGTGGGCACATTGCGGACTCCTGTGGAAGTCCCGCCATGGTGCCCAAGCCGGGCCCACCTGACTGTGCGTTGGCTGACAGGCCCAAGCGGTGTGCGCCATGCAGGGGCGCATCACTGGGGCCGCCCGGGTGTCAGTCCAAACTCAGGCCAATCTTGCGGGACACTGCGCCCCATTTGGCGTGGTCTTTCGCGATTTTGGCTGCGGCCACTTCGGGCGTGCTGCCGATCACGACCTGGTCAGTGGCTTTGAGCCGCTCTGTGGCCTCGGGGGAGCGCAGGGCGTCCACCACCGCTTGGCGGAATTTGGCCACCACCTCATCGGGCACCTGTTTGGGGGCCAGCAGGATCAGGCTGAAATCGGCCTCGTAACCCTTGACCCCGGCTTCGGCAATGGTGGGTACATCGGGCAAGGTGGGTGAGCGCGACTGGCCCGAAACGGCCAAAGCGTTCAGCTTGCCCGAGCGCACATGCGGCAGCACGGTGGGGCCAGCCAGCAAACCGCAAGGCACCTGGTTGGCCAGTACGTCCTGCATGGCCGGGGCGGGGCCTTTGTAGGGCACATGCATCATCTGCATGCCGGTCATGTTGAGCAGCAATTCGGTCGACAAATGACCGGGCACCCCTGCGCCGCCCGAGGCATAGCTGAGCGGCGTGGTTTTGGCCTTGGCGATCAGCTCGGGGAGTGTTTTCACACCCAATGAGGGGTTGCACACCAGGGTTTGGCTGAAGGACGAGAGCACGCTGACGGGCTTCAAATCGTCCATTTTGAACGGCATGGTCTTGTACACATGCGGGTTCACCGTGAGCAGCGTGTCGGTGGCAATCAGGAAGGTGTAGCCATCGGGGGTGGCGCGGGCCACAGCCGCTGCACCAATGTTGCCGCCTGCGCCTGGCTGGTTTTCGATCACGATGGGCTGTTTGAGCAGCGCCTGGATTTTCTCGGCAGCGGTGCGCATGACCAGATCGCTGGGCCCGCCTGGGGGGTAGGGGGCGATCACCTTGATGGGTTTTTGGGGCCAACTTTGGGCCACCGCTGAACCAGCGGCCGAAAGCGCCAACAAGGAAACAGCCAAAGTCAGTCGACCAAAACGCAAGGGTGTAAGCATTTAAAACTCCAAAACAGATCGTGTCATCCTAACCCGACAGCGTCCAACCGCCTACCCGGTAAACCCCCATGTTTTGTAGCAGGCAATGCCCAACAAAAAGCCTGACAGCGGAGCGCCTGTCAGGCTTGCGTTCGGGTGCTGAGCGCCGGGCGTTCAGCCCGCCAGCCCCACAAACACGTTCTGCACGTCGTCGTTGTTGTCGATGGCCCCCAAAAACGCTTCAACCTCTTCGAGCTGTTCCGCGCTCAGGTTGGCCGGGTCGACCGGGTTCTTGGGTTTGTAGCCCAGCTTGGCCGACACCACGGTGAAGCCATGCTCGGGCAGGGCGCGGCTGACCAGGTCCAGGTCGGTGGCCTCGGTGATGAACACCGTCACGCCGTCTTCGTCGGCGGGTTCGAAGTCTTGCGCCCCGGCTTCGATGGCAGCCAGTTCAGGGTCGGCGCCAACTTGCGCGGGTTCAGCTTCGATGAAGCCCACATGGTCAAAGTCCCAAGACACCGAGCCCGACGTGCCTTGCTGGCCTTTGCGGAACAGCACGCGCATTTCGGACGCGCTGCGGTTGACGTTGTCGGTCAGCACTTCGATCATCACCGGCACCTGGTGCGGCGCAAAACCTTCGTAAATCACCCGGTCAAAGCTCACCGCGTCACCCAGTAAGCCAGCGCCCTTCTTGATGGCGCGCTCCAGTGTTTCTTTGGGCATGGAGACCTTGCGGGCTTGCTCCACCACCAGGCGCAGGCGCGAGTTGGCGGCGGGGTCAGCGCCGTTGCGGGCGGCAATCATGATGTCCTTGGCCAGTCGGCCAAACAATTTGCCTCTGGCGTCTGCGGCTTGTGCTTTGCCTTTGGCTTTCCATTGCGCGCCCATGGGGTCTTCCTTGTGTTGGGATCAAAGCGGGGAGTTTAAGCGCTCGTCCGTTCCAGCCTTCGCCAATGCGGGTCTCGCAGGTCACAGGCGACAGGCCCATGCAGGTCAATAATGGTCTTTCGGAAAAAACACAGCCCATGAACCACCCTGCCTTGCCTTTGTTCCCCGGTTTTGCCCACCACCTGTTGGAGGTCAGTCCCGGCATCTCGATTTCGGCCATTGTCGGTGGACAGGGCCCCGGCTTGCTCTTGTTGCACGGTCACCCCCAAACCCTGGCCATCTGGCACAAGGTGGCCCCTACGCTCGCGCAGCACTTCACCGTGGTGGCGGCGGATTTGCGTGGGTATGGTGACTCGTCCAAACCCGAGGGCGGGCCTGACCACGTTGCTTACGCCAAACGCAGCCTGGCGCAAGACCAGATCGGTCTGATGCACCACTTGGGCTTTGACCGGTTCCATGTGCTGGCGCACGACCGGGGTGCCCGCGTGGCGCACCGTTTGGGCATGGACCATCCGCAAGCGGTGCGGCAGATGGTGTTGCTTGACATCGCGCCCACTTTGGCCATGTACGAACAGACCTCTGAAGCCTTTGCCCGCGCCTACTGGCATTGGTTCTTTTTGATCCAGCCGCGACCCCTGCCCGAGCGTTTGATCGAGGCCGACCCGGCGGCGTATGTCACCGACGTCATGGGCAACCGCAGCGCGGGGCTGGCCCCTTTTGATCCGCTGGCCTTGGCCGAATACCAGCGCTGCCTGGCCCTGCCGGGCGCAGCGCATGGCCTGTGCGAAGACTACCGCGCCTCGGCGGGCATCGACTTGCAACACGACCGAGAAGACATCGCGCAAGGGCGGCGGCTGCAAATGCCCCTGAAGGTGTTGTGGGGCGAGCAAGGGGTGGTGCAGCACTGTTTCGAGCCGCTCAAGGAATGGCAAAAAGTGGCCCAACAGGTCTCGGGCCAGGCCCTGCCTTGTGGTCACTACATCGCCGAAGAAGCATCCCACGCTCTGCTGGCGCAGGTGCTGCCTTTTTTTGACAGGTCACCCGCATGAGCCAGCACAACCGCCGTGGCATCGTCACCATGACCGGTGCCATGGTGTTTTTTGTGGTGAACGATGCCTTGGTCAAATGGGTCAGTGCTGAATTGTCTACACCGCAACTGATCTTCGTGCGCGGCGTGATGACCACGGCCTTGCTGCTGGCGCTGGCGGGTTGGATGGGCCAGTTGCAGCAGTGGCGCACCACACTCACGCGCTCGGTGCCTGCCCGCGCCGTGCTCGACAGCCTGGCGTCCTTCACCTACCTCACCGCGGTGTTTCATATTCCTTTGGGCAACGCCACAGCGATCAATTTGGCGGGCCCGCTGTTCCTGACCCTGATGGCTGTGTTCTTCTTGCACGAGCGGGTCACGCTGGGCCGCTGGGCGCTGATCTTGTTGGGTTTTGCGGGCGTGCTGCTCGTGGTGCAGCCGCGCATGGGCGACTTCAATGCCTATGCCTTGCTCTGCCTGTTTGCGGCGGTGCTGCACGCTGGGCGCGATTTTCTGACGCGCTTGGTGCCCGCTCAAGTGCCTTCGCTGTTGATCACCTTGTCGACGGCGATCATGGTCACTGTGTTGGCGGGTGTGTGGAGTCTGTTTGAGCCCTGGAAGCCCATGGCCACACAACACCTGTGGCAGCTGTTTGGCGCCTCGCTTTGCCTGGCTGCGGGCTACCACTTGCTCACGCTCAGCATGCGTTTGGGCGATATGAGCGTGATCGGGCCATTCCGTTACAGCGGCTTGTTGGTGGCGCTGGTGCTGGGCTACTTGATGTGGGGCGATGTGCCCAACACGCTGGCCTGGTGTGGCATTGCGCTGGTGGTGGCGGCTGGGTTGGGCTTGCTCCAGTCTGAGCGCAGGCGTCGGCAGGCGCTGTTGGCACATGACGCTTGAAGACCCTGATGGGGCGCGGCACGCACCGTGATGGCGGCCCATGCGCCCGGGTGTCGACTCAGCGGCTGGCCTTGTCCAGCGCCTGGTCGATGTCCCACAAGATGTCGTCCAAATTCTCCAAGCCCACCGAAATGCGCACCATGTCGGGCGGTACGCCCGCGGCCAGTTGCTGGGCTTCGTCGAGCTGGCGGTGCGTGGTGCTGGCCGGGTGGCTGATCAGGGTGCGGGTGTCGCCGATGTTGACCAGGTGGCTCATGAACTGGGCCGACTCGATGAAGGTCACTCCCCGGGCCAAACCGCCTTTCACACCAAATGACAGCAGGCCAGAAGCGCCGCGCATCTGGCGCTGCATCAGGGCGTGCTGCGGGTGGTCACTCAGGCCGGGGTAGTTGACCCAGGCCACACGCGGGTCGGCTTGCAAAAACTTGGACACACCCAAAGCGTTGTCGCAGTGCTTTTGCATGCGCAGCGGCAGGGTTTCGATGCCTTGCAAAATTTGCCAAGCGCTCATGGGGCTGAGCGATGCACCAAACACGCGCAGGCTTTCCATGCGGCAGCGCATGGCAAAACCAAAGTCTCCAAAGGTCTCGTAAAACTTCACGCCGTGGTAACCCTTGGACGGCTCTGTCATGCCCGGGAACTTGCCGTTGTCCCAAGGAAATTTGCCGCCTTCCACCACCACGCCACCCAAGGTGGTGCCGTGGCCCGCCAGGTATTTGGTGGCCGAATGCACCACGATGTCGGCACCCAGCGCCAAAGGGTTGCACAGCAGCGGGCTGGGCACGGTGTTGTCGATGATGAGCGGCACGCCGTGGGCGTGGGCCACTTCGGCCACGGCGGCGATGTCCAGCACCACCATGCTCGGGTTGCCCAAGCTTTCGGCATACACCGCCCGGGTGTTGGATCGCATGGCAGCGGCAAAGGCCTCTGGTTTTGTCGCGTCCACAAAGGTGGTCTCGATGCCGAACTTGGCCAGATTCACGGCCAGCAGCGTGACCGAGCCGCCGTACAAAGCCCCGGCCGCCACCACATGGTCGCCCGATTGCAAGATGGTCATCAGCGCCATGGTTTCGGCCGCCATGCCCGAGGCACTGGCCACCGCCGCACGACCGCCTTCGAGCGCGGCTACACGCTCTTCGAGCACCGCCACCGTGGGGTTGCTCAGGCGCGAATACACATTGCCAAAAGTCTGCAGGTTAAAAAGCGATGCCGCGTGCTCGGCGCTGTCAAACACATAGCTGCTGGTTTGGTAGATGGGCAAGGCGCGTGCGCCCGTGGCTGCATCGGGAATTTGCCCGGCGTGGATGGCCAGGGTCTCGGGGTGAAATTGGCGGTCGGTCATGGTGTTCGGGTTGACAGTGGGTTTTCAAAAGGACATGGGTAGAGACAAACAGCCCTCACACCAAGCGACGTGCCGAGATGATGCCGGTGTTCACACCCACCCAGTTCAGGCCACCAAACAGCCGGGCGTGTTCGATCTTCACGCAGCGGTTGTGCACCGAATCCAAACCCGCCTGCCGGGCCAGTGCATCGGCCTCGGGGTTGGCCACGCCCAGCTGCTGCCACAGGCACTTCGCACCGATGTGCACCGCTTGCTCGGCAATCGGCAGCACGTCTTCGCTGCGGCGAAACACATCGACCATGTCCACCTTGAAAGGGATGTCGCCCAGGCTGGCGTAGCAAGCTTCACCGAGGATTTCACCGCCTGCATAACGCGGATTGACCGGCACGATCTTGAAGCCATGTGACTGCATGTACTTGGCTGCGAAATAGCTCGGCCGGTGCCACTCGGCCGACAGGCCCACCACGGCGATGGTGGTGCAGCTTTTGAGGATGCGCCGCAGCGCGTGCAAATCGTTGTGCATCAGGTGTTTCTTTCTCAAGAATCAATACCGCGCTTGTCCGCAGCGTTTCATTTGCCGAGAGGCCCAGGTGGCCATGAGCGACAGCACGCCGCACACGGCCATCACGCCCAAATAGTGCCCGCTCCAGTCAAAGGCTGCCCCCGCCAGCACCGGGCCCAGCAAGTTGCCCACAGCTGCGCCGCTGTAGAGCGTGCCCACCACGCTGGCGACCGATTTTCCGCCAAAGTAGTCCATGCAAATGGCGGGCAAAAGCGAGACGATAGAGCCATAACTCAGGCCAAACCACAGCGCAAACAACACCAGCATGGCCTGACCGCCCGCTGCACCCCACAGCACATACGACGCGCCCATGGACAGCTGCATCAGCACCAGCGTTTGTGCCCGCCCCAGCCGGTCGGCCAGCAGGCCAATGGCAAAGCGCCCTACCAAACTGCCCACACCAATCAAGCCCACCAGCCCCACGGCAAAGGCTTCGCCCAGGCCCAAATCTCGTGCCGAGGCCGACACATGCGCAAAGGGAATGAACATCACGGGCGAGGCCAGCACGGTGGCCAAATAGAGCCAGCGAAAAGTGGGGCTGCGCAAGGTCTCGCGCAAACTCAGGCCAGAGGCCGAGCCCCCTGCAGGGGTTGCACCTGAGGCAGCTGGTGCTGCAGGGGCGCGGCGCAACAAGCCCGCTGCCAACAAGCCCAGTACCAAAACCCCCAAGGCCAGCAGCTGCATGGCCTCGCGCCAAGGCATGGGGCCAATTGCCATGGCCACCAGCACCGGCACCAGCAAAGTGCCCGCGCCCACGCCCGAGCTGGCAATGCCCCCGGCCAAGCCGCGGCGGGTGGTGAACCAGGGCTGCACGCTGGCAATCGACGGCGTGTAAACCAAGGCAATGCCCAGGCCCACCAACAAGCCATAGCTCACATACACCGCCAGCAAAGACGTGGCCCAGCTTGTGGCCAGCAGGCCCAGCGCAATGAGGGCCATGCCCGCCGAGCACACGATGCGGGGTCCGAAGCGGTCGGCCAACATGCCGCCGCCTGCGCCCAGCACAAAGTAAACAAAGCCCGACAGGCCAAAGATCCAGGACACATCGGCCCGCTGCGCCGAGAACTCGGCCGCGAACGATTCAAAAAACGCCGCGAACGAATACGACACCCCGAAGATCAACGCCAGGCAAG
Source organism: Limnohabitans sp. (assembly GCA_021731425.1). Classification (GTDB taxonomy): domain Bacteria; phylum Pseudomonadota; class Gammaproteobacteria; order Burkholderiales; family Burkholderiaceae_C; genus Limnohabitans_A. The sequence continues at coordinate 14,614 of JAKFXJ010000107.1, forward strand.
CAAAAGTGGCCCAAACCACGACCCAGGCATAGGGGGTTTCTTTCATGCGGTCTCCGGTGTTTTTGTGATGCGGGTTCATTGTGCCTCGACCTGGCCGGGGTGGGTGGATGCAGGGTCTGGCCTGTGTCACACTGGTGAACATGGACCCTTCACTCGAACAAGCCCGTCAAACTTTTTTGGCCGGTATCGAACAGTTTGAACGCCACGATTTCGAGGCGGCTGCGGCGCTGTTTGAGCAGGCTTTGCAACTGGCCCCCGGCAGACCTTCTGTGCTCATGAACCTGGGCGTGAGCTGCGTGCATTTGGGCCGCTTTGAGCGGGCCGATGTGTGTCTGCGTCAAGCCTTAGCGGCCGACGATTCGCAAGTCGATGCCTGGAAGGCCTGGGGCGTGACGCAAATGGCCTTGGGCGATTGGACGCAGGCTTTGCACTGCCACGACAAAGCGCGCGCCTTGGGCGCAGATGGCGCCGACTTTTGTCTGCGCTGGGGCCAGTGCTTGGCGCACCAAAGGCTTTTGCCACAAGCCTTGTTGGCCTTTGAGCAGGCCTTGACGCATGCCCCGGAATTGGCCGAGGCTTGGAGCCAGATGGCCCATGTGCAGCGCGACATGGGCCAGACCGCAGAAGCGATCACGAGTTACCAGCGCGCCATGCAACTGGGGGCCGACCCCGAACTGCACCGCTACTACCTCGCCGCCTTGAGCCCGCAGCAGCCCATGGTGAATGCGCCCGCAGCGTATGTGGAAAAACTCTTCGACCAGTACGCCGACGACTTTGAAGCCCACCTGGTGGGGCAACTGGGTTACCAAGGCCATCGCGTGTTGCTGCAAAACTTGCCCACTGACTCGGCTGCCCGCTTTGAGCGCGTGTGGGATCTGGGCTGCGGCACAGGCTTGTGTGGCAGCCTGATCCGCCCCCGTGCCGACCATTTGGTGGGTGTGGACCTGTCGTCGGCCATGGTCGCCAAGGCCAAAGCTCTGGGGTTGTACGACAGCCTGCATGCGTTGGAACTGGTGGATTTTTTGAAGCAAGGCACTGAGCAGGCCGATCTGGTACTGGCTGCTGACGTGTTCATTTATGTGGGCCATCTGGAGGCGGTGTTTGAGGCCCTGAGCCCCCGCGTGCGCCCAGGCGGCTGGCTGGCCTTCACCGTCGAAGAGGCCGACCCGGGCATGGCGGTGCAGCTGCACCGCTCGCTGCGTTATGCGCATGCCTTGCCTTATTTGGAGGCGCTTGCTGCGCAGCACGGCTGGCACTGGGCCCGTGTGCACCGCGCGCCTTTGCGCCTGGACCAAGCGCAGCCCCTCATGGGCGCTTATGTGTACCTGCAAAAGACCTGATGGCGCATGGGTCCATCGCCCAAGTGCCACAGGCGCGAACCCATAATCGTCAGTGCCAGACCGTCAGCCACCCATGAAGGGACTTGTTCATGACCGCCGAAGAACGCGACCAGCTCCAGCAATTTTTGGCCGCCTTGCGCCAGCAACGCAGCCACCCCAAAGACACTCTGGCCGATGGCTTGATCCGCGAAGCGCTGGCGCAGCAGCCCGATGCGCCTTATTGGCTGGTGCAGCGCAGCATGGCCCTGCAGCTGGCCCTGAATGCCTCCCAATCCCGACTGGCGCAGTTGCAAACGCAGTGCGATGCACAAGCTGCTCAATTGCAATCCTTAACGTCCAAGCCAACGTACACAGCGGCCGTGTCCGCCAGGACTGCCGACTCTGGTGCGATGGCCACCCCCTTGGCCCAGGCGCAGCCCAGTCCCTGGGGGCGTGGCCTGCTGGCGCAAGTCAGCGGCACCGCGCTGGGTGTGAGCGCGGGGGTGGTGGCGGGTGGTTTGTTGCTGCAAGGCCTTCAAGGTCTGTTGGGACCGGCAGCGGCGCCATCCGATGTGGCCCAAGGCTCGGCAGGCAACTTCTCCACCGCTGACCCGGAAGCGGGTGACGGCTTATGGGACCTGGGCGACGACTGGGCCTGATTTCTTGGAGTTTTTCTGCTCAGCGGCTGTAGGCCAAGCCCAGTGCCACGCCGCCAAACAAATCGCCTTCGACCAGCGGCACGCCTTTGAATTCAGCCTGCAATGTGGCTTGGAATGTGCTCAAGGCCGAAGAGCCGCCCGTGAGGTAAATCGCGTCCAGTGACGCATCGGTCAGCCCCGCGCTTTGCACACATTCACGGGCACAGGCCACGGTGCGGACCAGCAAGTCGTGCAAATGCGCCTGCATG
>JAKFXJ010000387.1 GCA_021731425.1 Limnohabitans sp.
TGGCCCATCGCCCAGATCGCGCTGGCGGACAAACGCCTGAGCCTGCATGGCGTGCTGGTGGTGGTGGACGCCGCCGCCGTGCGCGCTCACGCGGCAGACCCGCTGCTGCACGACAGCCTGCTGCGCCAACTGCGCGCCGCCGATCTGCTGGTGCTCAACAAAACCGACCTGTGCAGCGCTGACGAAATTCAGTCGTGCACCACCTGGCTGCACGAGACCGTCGGTCCCGTGCCCTGCCTGCAAAGCCAGCACGGGCAGTTGCCCCTGGATTTGCTGCAAACCGACTGGGAGCCTACATCGGCAGCGCCCTCTGACGTCGAGCCTGCTCACGTTTGCACCGACCATTGCACGCACGATCACGATCACGATCACGATCACGATCACGATCACGATCACGATCATGGGCATGGGCACAGCGCATACCATGCCAGCCTGTTCACCAGCGACAGCCGCAACCCCGCGCAGGTGTTTCACACCGCCTGGCTGCGCGAGCAGCTGAAACAAACGCCCGCCTGGGTCATGCGCCTCAAAGGCTGGGTGCGCACACACGAGCACGGCTGGTCAGAAATCCAGTTCGCAGGCCGCCATGCCAGCGTGCAACGCGCCCGACACACCCCCGATCAAGCCCGCGTGCTGACCATTGCGCTGCGCACGCCCCAGCAGACGCAAGCCATGCCCTCCTGGATGGATGCGGTGTGGGGCACCACATAAACGGCACACCATCCGGCAATTTCTTGTAAAGGCAATTGGACAACAGTCTTTTCAGGCATGGATTGGCACGCTGCGCTCGCAATGACAAAAACGCGTCATCGCGAGGAGCTTGCGACGCGGCGATCCAGCTGCTGCGTTTGTGCGGGCACTGGATTGCCAGCTGCGCTCGCAATGACGTAGCGGACGCTCGCAATGACGTGAGGAGGGCTCGCAATAACGTGGCGGAAGCCCCATCAACTTGCTACTCATCAGCCCCGGAAAAACCCTGACGTATGGGACAGCATCGGTCGGCGCGAACGACGCTCTCGCGGCCCTGAATGCTTGTGTTTTCAGAGTGAAATGGTGAACTTTTCGGCTCGGCATGACCACCTCATGATTGAGGCTATCACGCAGCAACTGGCCCTGAACATGACCCTCAACTGGCTCTAGTGTCTGCCCGTCGGCTGCCCCAAACTTCACCGCAGCAGACGCCAGCCATGGTGTCTGCACAGACGACACAACGTTTGAAAAACACATCAGGAGACAAAGCATGACAACACGTCGATCCCTTCTTTCAGCCACGCCCGCCTTGGGCTTGTCGCTGATGATATTCACCGGCCTGGCCAGCGCCCAGGCGGCCAAGGAAGTCACTTTCGCCCACCAGGACATGCTGGTGCCTTTGCGCACCGTGATGGAGTCGGGCGAGCTGGAAAAAGCCACCGGCTACAAAATCAACTGGCGCATGTTTGGCGGTGGCGGCGACGTGATCAAGGCCATGGCTTCAGGCGGCGTCCAAATCGGCGAAGCAGGCTCCAGCCCCTTCACCGCTGCGGCCAGCCAAGGCCAAGACCTCAAGCTGTTCTGGATTCTGGACGACATCGGTGATGCCGAAGCCCTGATCGCCCGCAACGGTTCTGGCATCAACAGCATCAAGGACTTGGTCGGCAAAAAAGTGGCCACGCCTTTTGTCTCCACGGCGCACTACCAATTGATGGTGGGCATGAAGCTCGAAGGTGTGGACAGCAAAAAAGTCAACGTGATGAACCTGCGTCCGCCAGAGATCGCGGCCGCCTGGGAGCGTGGCGACATCGATGCAGCCTTCATCTGGGACCCGATCCTGAGCAAGATCAAGGGCAACGGCAAAGCGATTGCCTCTTCGGCCAGCATCGGTCAAAAGGGCTACCCCACCTTTGACGGTCTGGTGGTCGATGCCAAATGGGCCGCGCAAAACGAAGGCTTCATGGTCGCGCTGGTCAAAGCCCTGATCAAGGCCGACGAGGCTTATCGCTCCAAAAAGGCGCAATGGACCGCTGACTCACCCCAAGTGAAAGCTGTGGCCAAGTGGACCAAGGCCAATCCGGCCGATGTGCCTGCGGCCATGGCGCTGTACAAATTCCCCACGGCCCAAGAGCAAATTTCGGCCACCTGGCTCGGTGGTGGGGCAGCCAAGGCCATGACGAACACGGCCGTCTTCCTCAAGGAGCAAGGGCGCATTCAGGAACTCAAGCCGAACTACTCGGCCTTTGTGACCGACGTCTACGTCAAGAAAGCCATGCAGTAAAGCTGCCGGCCTGTGTCAGCCCCCTGCGGCCCAGGCTGCAGGGGGATTGTTTTTTTCTGTGACTGCGTCTCACATGCCATTACTTGAAGTCAAAGACCTGACGGTCAACTACGCCATCCAGGGCGGCACCCTACAAGCCCTGGCACCCGTGCAATTGCAAATGCGCGATGGTGATTTTGTGGTCGCCCTGGGTGCCTCGGGCTGCGGCAAGACCACCTTGCTCAATTGCCTGGCCGGTTTCCTGCCACCTTCCAGTGGCGACATCCTGCTGGACGGCCGCCCTGTGAGCGGGCCAGGCGCCGACCGGGGTGTGGTGTTTCAAAAACACGCCTTGATGCCCTGGCTCAATGTGCTGGACAACGTGGCCCTGGGCTTGCGCCTGCGCGGCGTGCCTGCCGCCGAACGTGCCCGCGTGGCCATGGACAAACTGGCCCTGGTGGGCCTTGAAAAATACGCCGAGCGCGGCGTCTACGAATTGTCGGGTGGCATGCAGCAGCGCGTGGGCATTGCCCGCGCCCTGACCAACGACCCGGCCGTGCTGCTGATGGACGAACCCATGGGCGCGCTGGACGCTTTCACCCGCGAGACCGTTCAAGAGATCTTGCTCAAGGCCTGGGCAAAAACGCACAAGATGGTCTTCTTCATCACCCACTCGGTTGAAGAAGCGCTGTTTCTGGCCACCCGTCTGATCGTCATGAGCCCCAGCCCCGGACGCATCACCCACACTTTTGAAGACCTGCCTTTCTCACGCGCTTTTTTGAGCCACGGCGATGCCCGCCGGGTCAAGTCCGAGCCCGAATTCATCCGCATGCGCGAGGAAGTCCTGTCCATCATCCACCATCGGGAGGCGGCCCATGACTGAGCCCAACAAGGCGAGCGCGCCTTTGAAAACCAGCGCCTTCAAAATCCCCGGTGAGGGCTCGAGCCTTGTCATCAGCGTGGTCACCCTGCTGTCGCTGCTGGGCCTGTGGGCCTTGACCACCTCGATGGGCTGGATCAAACCCCTGTTCCTGCCTTCACCGCAGGCGGTGTTCACGCAGTTTTATGAATACATCACCGGCACGGCCAACGACAAGCCCTTGTGGGAACACTTTGTCGCCAGCATGCTGCGCGTGTTTGGTGCCTTTTTGCTGGCCAGCCTGGTGGCCATTCCGGTGGGCATCGCCATGGGCATGTCGCGGGTCTGGCGCGGCATTTTTGACCCACCCATCGAGCTGTACCGGCCCCTGCCGCCCCTGGCCTATTTGCCGCTGATCATCATCTGGTTTGGCATTGACGAGTTGCCCAAGGTCTTGCTGATCTTCTTGAGCTGTTTTGCCCCGCTGGCCATGGCCGCACGCTCGGGCATGCGCAGCGCCTCGCAAGAACAAATGAATGCAGCCTACTCCATGGGCGCAAGCTATGCGCAGGTGATCCGCCACGTCGTGCTGCCCGCCGCCTTGCCGGAAATTCTGGTGGGCATGCGCGTGGCCATCGGCTTTGGCTGGAGCACCCTGGTGGCCGCAGAAATGGTGGCCGCCAATGTGGGCTTGGGCCAGATGGTGCTGAACGCCTCGAACTTCCTGCGCACCGACATCGTGATCATGGGCATCATCGTCATTGGAATCGTGGCCTACGGCTTTGACCTGCTCATGCGCGTCATTGAACGGCGCTTGGTGCCCTGGAAAGGCAAGATGTAAGCCTTGCCTTAGGTCTGCAAGAACGAAACTGCGATGGCTCAGTGCAGGTGGACCAGGACTCTGGGTACACCTCGCGCCTGAGCCAGAGCTTGCACGGCCAAGGCCAGCGCTCGAATGCCGGGTCCGATTTGACCCACCCCAATGGAAGACAAGCGCAAACGGAAATACGGGCAGGGATAAGGCGGGTGCATGAAAAACACCTCCCCCGCTTCAATCAGCACCCCTTGTTCACGCGCCATGAGCGCCAGCTCACCCGTATCCACCCAGTCAGGCGCACGCACCCACACCGATGCACCTCCTGTGGGCAGGGCAAACTGAAAATCCGGCAATTCGCGGCACAAGGCTTCTCTCAAGGCCTGCATGCGTGCCTGTAAGGCCTGGTTCACGCGGCGGGCATGCGTCTCGTGGTGGCCCAGCGACAAAAAGTGCGCAAACGCGTGCTGCAAAAATGCGCTGGGGTGACGCACCATGGCGTGGCGCAAGACACGCAACTCGGCAATCAGTGCGCGTGGCGCAACGATGTAACCCAAGCGCAAAGAGGGCGACAAGCTCTTGGAAATCGAGCCCACATAAATCACACGCCCCACCTTGTCGAGGCTTTTGAGCGCGGGCATGGGCTCGCCCACATAGAGGTTTTCGGCCTCATAGTCGTCTTCGATGACCACAAAGTCGCGCTGCTCGGCCAGGGCCAGCAAACGCTTGCGCCGCTCCAGCGAAAGGGTGCGCGTGGTCGGGCTCTGGTGCGAGGGGGTCACATACACATAGTCCAGCGGGGGCAGGCGATCCACCACCAGCCCCTGATCGTCCACCGCCAGGGGCTGCCACTGCGGCTGGCGCGATGCAAAGCTGTTGCGGGCATGCGGGTGACCAGGCTCTTCCAAACCCACGCGCGAATCGGCATCGAACAAAGCTTCGCCCAGCATGTAGTAGGCGTTTTGCGCACCCACGGTGATAAGGATTTCTTCGGGCAATGCAAACACCCCGCGTTTGGGCAAAAGGCGCAAGCGGATTTGCTCAATCAACTCCGGCACATCACTGAGTTCGAAATCAGGCGTCCACTGCGGCATGTGGGCGCGCGCCAGGCTGTGCACACAGCACTCCCGAAACGCCTCGGTCGGAAAGAGCTGGGGATCAAAGGTGCCGTAGACAAAGGGATAGGGATAACGATGCCATTGGTCAGGCTTGGCCAAGGTGCGGCGGTCGCTGAGCGAACGGATCAGGCGTGCCGACCAATCGGGCGAGGCAGGCTGCGCATCTGCGGTCTCGGAAAGCGGCACGACCCGTTGAACAGATGGCTTGTTCAGGTCTGGCTGCAAACCAGTGCGCAAGTTAGAAACCACCCCAGCGGACTGCCGGGCATCACCGTGCACCTTCACAAATACGCCACTGCGCGGATGCGCTTCCAGAAAACCGTCATCGATCAGGCGCATGTAGGCCGAAGTGACAGTGTTGCGGCTCAGGCCCAGCGCCTTGGCCAGTTCACGCGATGAGGGCAAGGTCGCACCGGGAGGCAAGCGGCCGTCCAGAATGGCCTCGACAGCGGCCAGCCGCAAACGCTGCTGCAAGGGCATGGCGGGTTTGTCCTGGAGGGCAAACAGGCTCTCCCACTGAACATCTTTGGTGCGGTAACGGCTCGACATGCGTGCCAGTATAAGCACGCTTGCTGGCACACGCGATTGACCCGATCTGGCTCTATGCAACCCGCGAAGATGGGCTATTCTTTGAGGACTTTGATCATCTTCAGGAGAAGCCCTTGTCTGCCACCGTCACCCTTGCCACCCTCGAAGCTTTCACCGACGCTTGGAACCGCCACGATGTGGAAGCCCTGCTGAGTTTCATGCACCCCGATGGTGTGTTCATGACTGCGGGTGGACCCGACGCGTGCGGCTCACGCCATCAGGGCCACGAGGCCTTGCGCAAAGCCTTTCCGGGTGCCTGGGCGACCGTGCCCGATGCCCAATGGATCCATGGCAAACATTTTGTTCAAGGCGACTTTGGTGTGTCCGAATGGACCTACGTCGGCACCGCCACCGACGGCTCACGCGTGGAAACCGACGGCGTGGACATCTTTGCCTTCAAGGACGGCATGATCCTCTCCAAGAGCGCTTTCCGCAAAAACCGCCCCAACCTGCCTGCTGCCAAATGAGATCACCTCAGCTCGGCCCTGCCGAGCAGCTGTGATCCGTCTTGACCCTTTTCGAGAAACCGCTCATGACGTCCAACGACAAAGCGCACCGCGACACCCGCTACGACCCCCAATACGACCCGCTGGTGCATGCCACCCCCGGTGCAGGCCGCGACTACGCGCCCAGCTATTGGGTCACCAGCGCAGGCACGCCGCCGCCTGACGATGGCCCGGTGCAGCACGACATGGATGTGGATGTGGTGGTCATCGGTGCGGGCTCAACCGGCATCTCGACCGCCTTGTACCTGGCGCAAGAGCAGGGCATTCAGGCTGTGGTGCTCGAAGCCAATCAGAGTGCCTGGGGTTGCTCCAGCCGCAGCGGCGGCCAAGGCCAAAACGCCAGCGGCCGCCTGTCGCGTGCGCAGTGGATCGAGCGCTGGGGTCTGGACGTGGCCAAAAAACTGGACACCGAAATCCGCACCGGCTTCGAGAACTTCAAAAACCTGGCCTTCGAGGTCGATTGCGACGCCACCGATGGCGGCCACCTGTACGTGGCACACCGCCCCGAAAAAGTCGCCTACCTGAAAGAACAGGCCCGGGTACGCAACGAGATTTTTGGTTACAAAACCCAAATTCTTTCGGCCTATGAATTGCGTCAAAACCACTTCAATGACCACGACGCCGCAGGCGCCATGTGGGAACAAGAAGGCGTAGGCATCCACCCCCTCAAGTTCACCTTTGGGCTGATCCGCAAGGCCCGCGCCCTGGGTGTGAAACTGCACACCGCCAGCCCAGTACAAGGCTGGGAAACCATCAACGGCGTGCACCACCTGCGCACCCCGGGCGGTACGGTGCGCGCCAAACGCGTGGCCGTGTGCACCGGCGGCTACACCGGACAGGCCTTGAGCCCGCTCACCAAAAACAAGCTGTTGCCCATCTTGTCCAACAACATGGTCACGCAGCCCCTGAGCCCAGCGCAAATTGAGGCCGCTGGCCTCAAAACCCGTGTCTTTCTGACCGACACGCGCACCCTGCGTTTTTACTACCGGCTGCTGCCTGACAACCGCCTGCAAATCGGCAGCCGCAGCGCCGTGACCGGGGCCGAATCGCCCGAGCCCAAACACCTGAAACTGTTGACCGACGGCATTGCACGCAAATTCCCGACTTTGGCGGGCATCCCCATCGAGCACTCCTGGTGGGGCTGGGTCGACGTGAGCCACGACATGATGCCGCGCATCACCCAACCCGACCCCAGCCAAAGTGTCTGGTACGCGCTGGGCTATGGCGGCAACGGCGTGTCCTTTTCCACCTGGGCCGGCAAACGCCTGGCCGAACGTGTGGCCGGCAAAGACGCTGGGCAGGAAGTCTTTCAGCTGCCAATCTACAACAGCGCGCTGACCTACCCGCACTTTTTGCACCTGTTCCGCTCCGAAGCCCTTGCCCCATTCCGTCGCCTGGGCCAGAGGTTTTTGTACAAGTGGTACTGGTGGCAAGACGAGAAGTGAAAGCCCATGTCTGTGCCCCCCAATGGGCTCTTGGCCGATGCTGCCGAACATTGGCTGCACGCGCGCCGGACCACACTGCCCAAAAGACTTCAAGGCCCAGGGCCTGACGAGGCACAAAAGTCGCGCATCCTTTGGGCTGCCAGCGCCGCGCCGGACCACCAACAAATTCAGCCCTGGCGCTTTGTCGAAGTCACCGCAGCGAAGAGGCACCTGTTGGCGCAAGCCTTTGCACAAGCCCTGCATGAACGCGATGCAAAAGCCAGCGCCCAAGAGCTCGACCAAGCACGCGAAAAGGCGCACCGCGCGCCCTGGCTCTTGCTGGCCATATGCCGAACCCAGCAGGCAGAACATGAGGGCGACGACAGCATCCCCACCTCCGAGCGGCTGGTGTCACTCGGCTGCGCCCTGCAAAACATGATGCTCATGTGCACGGCTTTGGGTTTGGGCTCCAGCCTGACCAGCGGCAAGGCCATGCACGCGCAAGCCATTCGCCAACTCTTTGCCCTGCCTGCCCATGAAATCGCCATTTGCTGGCTCAACATCGGCCACATCCAATCTTCCCGCACAAACCGTCAACGACCTTCGCCAGCCGATTACTTCAGCGTGTTGTAGCGGTGCAATTTGCAAGTTCTGTCATGCTGCACTTGATCCGGGATCCATGTCTCAAGACACGGTTTGGTAGTACAGGTTTTGCGGATGGCGGGCCTGGGCGAAGAAGACCCAGCGTTCGGCCAGCAGGCCTACAAACTGCAGCAGCACAGCGCCCAGCCAGACCAGCGCCGACTGTGTGCCAAGCAGGGCCAGCAAAAGCAAAGGCAGCACAAACAGCAGCAGCTGAAACACCCAGGGCATGCGGCGCACGGTGCGGGCTGTGGCACCGTGGAAGAACTCTCGGGTGTTGAAAGACCCGGCCGACATGCCCATGGATTTTTGAACCAGTTGTGGCTGGTGGATGCCGGTGGCCGATTGCAGGCTCGAGTGCGGTGACAAACGCGCATTGCGGCGCAAAGCCCGGCGGCGCAGGAACCAGGCCAGCAAGGTGCTGGCCAGCACCCAGGGCTGCAACCAGGCCAGCAGCTCGGTTTGCCCCATGCCACTGGCCAGGGCGCACAGCAGCACGCTGCCCGAACTCATGCCCAGCAAGGTGAAGTTGATCACGGTGAGCGGGTGCGCCCACTCTTGCAAAAAACGCAGGCACGCGTAGATCATGGCGGTGCACACCCACAGCGCCAGCGTGACCACCACCACCGCCGCAGACAGTGCCTGCAAGGCAAGTTGGGATGCGCCCAAGTACAAAGCCAGCCACCACAGCGCCACCAGACCCATGAGCAGGGGCAGCACGATGACTTCGCGCGACATCCACGAGGTGCGCCACATGGCCGCCGCCCGCCAGGCACGGGCTTTTTGACCCAGGTGAAAAAACGAGGCCAGCAGACCGCCGACCAGCAGCACTTCGGCCAAGGCGATGGCCGTGAGGGCAAAGCCCGTGTCCAGGGGCATCAGCCAGCTGGCCACGGCCAGCGCCAGCAGCAAGCCCTGGGCCGTGCCGGACAGGGTGGTGAACAAAAGGATGGACCAGGCTGGACGCATAAAAGCCTCAAACAGAAGGAGGTGCGGAAGAAGGTGAAGAAGAAGGCGCAGAAGGTGCAACCGCCGCCGGGGTCACGCGGCGCGGCAGGTATTGGTTGGCCGGCCGGGTGTTCCATTCGGGCATCAGGGCATAACCGCCGCGTTCACGGATGGCCTGGCTGACTTCGCTGTTCGGGTCTTTCACGTCGCCAAACAGGCGGGCGTTGGTCGGGCAGGCTTTGACGCAGGCGGGCTTGCGGTCGGCTTCGGGCAGCAGGGGGTTATGGATGCGGTCCACGCACAGGGTGCACTTGGTCATGACGCCGCTGGCTTCGTCAAATTCACGCGCACCATAGGGGCAGGCCCAGGCGCAGTATTTGCAGCCAATGCATTTGTCGGCGTCGACCAACACAATGCCATCCGCCTCACGCTTGTAGCTCGCACCCGTGGGGCAGACCGGCACGCAGGGCGGGTCTTCGCAATGCAGGCAACTTTTGGGAAAGTGCACCGTGTCGGTGTTCGGAAAGCTGCCCGCTTCGTAGGTCTGCACCCGGTTGAAAAAGGTGCCGGTGGGCTCGGCCGCATAGGGGTTGACGTCGCTCAGCGGCCCGGCCATACCCGAGGTGTTCCACTGTTTGCAGGCCGTCACGCAGGCGTGGCAGCCCACGCACACGTTGAGGTCAATCACCAGCGCCAGCTGACGCGCCAGCGTGGGCGTGTCGGTGTCCACGGCTTGAGCCGCGCCACCTCCACCACCGGGCTCCATCAGATGGGGGCTGACAGGGGCCGGAGCATGGCCTTGCACAAGGTCTTTGAGCCACTGGATCATGGTTTGGATTTCCCTGCAAAAAAGCGCATCACTTGGGCCACTCCACCGCGCACACCGGGCACGGGCCGCATGGTGTCCACTTGCGGAAAACTCTGGGCTGCCTCTTCAGGCTCGGCTGGTCGGATGCGCACCCGCACGTCGTACCAGCCCGCCTGGCCGGTGATGGGGTCGGAGTTGCTGACCTTCGCACCCGCTGGCGCGCCCGTGCCTTGGGGAAGCGGCAGTTCTTCCGAGATCAGGTGGTTGAGCAAAAAGCCTTTGTGCGCTTCGTCCGAGCCGGGTGCGAGGTGCCAAGCGCCATCGCCTTTGCCAATCGCGTTCCAGGTCCAGACGGTGCCCGGCTCCACGGCTTCGCTGTAGCGCAGCATGCAGCGCACCTGGCCCCAATGGCTCTCCACCCAGGCCCAGCCGCCATCGGCCACGCCCGCCGCCTGCGCGGTGCTGGGGTGCACATGCAAGTAGTTGTGGCTGTGAATTTGCCGCAGCCAGGCGTTTTGCGAGTCCCACGAGTGGTACATGGCCATGGGCCGCTGGGTGATGGCGTTGAGCGGAAACGCCTTCAGGTCAACCGCCGCATCTTCGAGCGGTGCATACCAAAACGGCAAGGGGTCGAAATAGGTTTTGATGCGCTCGCGCAGATGCTCGGGCGGCTGACGCCCTTTGGTATTGCCTTGCGCGGCCAAGCGAAAGGACTGCAAGGTGTCGGAATAAATGGCCAGCTGCACCGGGTCGTTGCGCTGACGCCAGCCTTTGTCTTTGGCAAAGTCCAGGTAGTCGCGGTTCCAGTTGCGCATGTAGTGCATGTTCTCGGGCAAGGTGTAATGGAACACGCAGTTGTTTTGCGCATAGGCCTCCCACTGCTTGGGGTTGGGCGCGCCGCGCAGGTGCTGGTCACCGTTTTCGCCGCGCCAGCCCATCAAAAAGCCGATACCCGGCTGGGCCTCAAAGTTCACGATGAAGTCGGTATAGCCCTTGAACTTGCGCCCGCCCTCGGCCGTGGTGAAGGCCGGAAATTTCAGGCGTGAGGCCAGCTCCACCAGCACCTCCTGAAACGGCTTGCATTCACCCAGCGGCTGCAGCACCGGCACACGCACCGAGTCCACCGGGCCATCAAACTCGGAGATGGGCCGGTCCAGCATGCTCATGGTGTCGTGCCGCTCCAGGTAGGTGGTGTCGGGCAGCACCAGGTCAGCAAAGGCCACCGTCTCGCTTTGGAAGGCGTCACACACCACCAAAAACGGGATCATGTACTCCCCCTTGTCGTCCTTGCGGTTGAGCGATTCGCGCACGGCCATGGTGTTCATGCTGCTGTTCCAGGCCATGTTGGCCATGAACAGCATCAAAGTGTCGATGCGGTAGGGGTCGCCCTTGACCGCGTTGGTGATGACGTTGTGCATCATGCCGTGGGCCGACAGCGGGTGTTCCCACGAAAACGCATGGTCAATGCGCATCGGCGAACCATCGGCATGGATGGCCAACTCTTCAGGGCTGGCCGGAAAGCCCAGCGGCGCGGCGTTCAGCGGCGTGTTGGGTTTGACCATGTCCGGGTCGTTGAAGGCGCGGTAGTTGGGCACGATGTGGCGCGGGTATGGCGCTTTGTGCCTGAACCCCCCGGGCGCGTCGATGGTGCCCAAGAGGCTCATGAGCACGGCCAGCGAGCGCACCGTCTGAAAGCCGTTGGAGTGTGCAGCCAGACCGCGCATGGCGTGAAAAGCCAGCGGACGCGCCTGGGTGGTGGGGTGTTTTTTGCCCCAGGCGTCGGTCCAGGGAATGGGCAGCTCAAAGGCCTGCGTGAGGGCGGCGTGGCCCAACTCTTGTGCCAGCAGGCGAATGCGATCTGCCGCAATGCCGGTGATGGCCTGCGCCCATTCGGGCGTGCAGCTGAGCACGCGCTGGCGCAGCAAGGCAAAGGCGGGCACTACCCGCGTGCCGTCGGCCAGGGTGTAGTGGCCTTCGGGCGGTGCGTCCAGCGCCGGGTCGCAGCCCTCGGCAATGCCTTCGGGGTAGGCGTTCAGGATGCGGCCGCTGGTGCGGTCAAACACCAGTTTGTTGTGCGGGTTGCGGCCGTCACCGGGTGGGCCTTTGGCCGGGTCGGGGTCGAAGGCAAACAGGCCTTCGCGCTCGCCTTCGTCCAGCACCACCAGTTGCGGCGCGTTGGTGAAGCGCTTGAGGAAGGCATGGTCCAGCGTGTCGGTGCGGACCAGCTCGTGCAGCAAGGCCATGAGCAGCGCGCCGTCGGTGCCGGGCTTGATGGGAATCCACTCATCGGCGATGGCCGAGTAACCCGTGCGCACCGGGTTGATGGAAATGAAGCGACCGCCTGCACGCTTGAACTTGGACAGCGCGGTTTTCATGGGGTTACTGTGGTGGTCTTCGGCCGTGCCCAGCATCACAAACAGTTTGGAGCGTTCCAGGTCCGGCCCGCCAAACTCCCAAAAGCTGCCGCCCACGCTGTAGATCATGCCGGCCGCCATGTTGACCGAACAAAAGCCGCCGTGCGCGGCGTAGTTGGGCGTGCCGAACTGGCGGGCAAACAGCCCGGTGAGCGCCTGCATCTGGTCGCGCCCGGTGAACAGTGCAAACTTTTTCGGGTCGGTGGCCCGAATGTGCGCCAGGCGTTCGCTCAGGAGGTCAAAGGCGCGTTCCCAGGAAATCGGCTCAAACTCGCCCGCCCCGCGTTCGCTGCCTGGTTTGCGCAGCAGCGGCTGCGTCAGGCGTGCGGGCGAGTACTGCTTCATGATGCCCGAGGAGCCCTTGGCGCAGATCACCCCCTGGTTGAGTGGGTGGTCCGGGTTACCGTCGATGTAACGCACCTCGGGGCCTTTGTCACCTTCCACCAAATGCACCCGAATGCCGCAGCGGCAAGCGCACATGTAGCAGGTGGTGCATTTGACGGTGGTTTGCGCCGTGGGGTTCGGCTCGGACAAGGGGTCTTGCAAGGGCAGCCCGGGAGACTCAGAAAACAAGGACTTGAACACAGGGTTTCCTTCGGTTCAGTGTGTACGCCTGGCCAAGGTGGCCAACGCAACAGAAGCAATACGAGCCAACAACGAGTCAGCACGCGAGGTCAGCACAATGGGCACTTTCGCCCCCAGCACCAACCCAGCGCATTCGCCACCACCCACATAAACAAAACTTTTATAAAGCATGTTGCCGGCATTGAGGTCGGGCATCAGCATCAAGTCTGCGTCGCCAGCAATTTGGCTATTCATGCCTTTGATGCCGGCGGCTTTGGAAGAAAACGCATTGTCAAATCCAAAAGGACCCTCAACCTGCGCCCCAGGCCACAAACCGGCCCGAGACAAAGCCACCAGTTCCTGCGCATCCAGCGTGGCAGGAATGGCCGGGTTGACGGACTCCACAGCAGACACAATCGCCACCTTCGGTTCGGCAATCTCCAGGGCTTGCAGCAAAGCCACTGCATTTCCCAACACATCGCGTTTGGTTTTCAGGTCAGGGGAGATATTGACAACGCAATCGGCCAAGGCCAACAGTTTGTGATACCGCGGCAAATCAAATAAAAAAGCATGACTGATGCGGGCATCTGTGCGCAAGCCATGATCTCTGCTCACCACCGCCGACATCAGCTCATCGGTATGCAAAGCGCCTTTCATCAGCGCTGTCAGGCGACCCTCGTGCACCCCTTGCACCGCAAGCGCTGCAGCAGCTGCAGGCTCTGGCGCATGGGTGCAGACACATTCAAAGGCCGACATATCGACCCCCGCAAGCTCGGCCGCGCGCTCCATGTCCTTGCGCGGGCCAATCAGCACGGGGCGTGCCACACGCTGCCGTGCGATCGCATCAGCCGCTTGCATGGCCAATGCATCGCAGGGGTAGACCAAGCCCAGTGGCGGCAAAGACGCACTGGCTTGGGCCCGTTCAATCAAGGCCAGCAAACGCGGGTACTGGGCAGAGGGTGTCCCAAGGTCCATGGACGGACTCAACATGCCAATCTCACCCAGCCTCAGACGTAGTCCTTGTACTTGTCCAAAAAGCGGATCGGCTTGGCCAGCGCGTCGCGGCGGAAGGGGTCGCCCAGCTCGCGGTTGCACATGATCTCGATCACGCAGGTTTTGCGCTGGTTCATCTGCAGGTCAATGGCTTTCTTGAGCGCCGGGCCCACGTCTTCGAGGCGGTCCACCACGATGCCTTCGGCACCCATGGCCTGGGCGATGCCCGCAAAGCTTTCGCTTTCGAGTTCACCGGCCACAAAGCGGCGGTTGTAGAAATCCACCTGGTTTTTCTTCTCGGCGCCCCACTGGCGGTTGTGAAAGACCACCGCTGTGACCGGAATGTCGTGGCGCACGGCCGTCATGACCTCGACCATGCTCATGCCCCAAGCGCCGTCACCGGCATAGGCCACGGCGGGACGGTCGGGCGCGGCGCACTTGGCACCGATCATGGTGGGCAGCGAGTAGCCGCAGTTGCCAAAGCTCATGGGCGCGAAGAAGCTGCGGGGTTCGTCAAAGCGCAGGTAGCTATTGGCCACGGCGTTGATGTTGCCAATGTCGGTGGACACCATGACACGGGGCGGCATGGCTTTTTCCAGCTCGCGCAGCACCTGGCGTGGCGACAGGTAAGTGCCGCCCGTGGGGGTGCGCTCGCCCTTGGCCTCTTCCATCATGTCCAGGCTGAAGGGGTCTTTTTCGTGGGTCCAGGCGTCGAGTTCCTTTTCCCAGGCATCTTTTTCGGCCTGGATTTTGGCAGCGCGCTCGGCCTTGGAGGCGTCACAGGCCAAGGTGCGGACCGACAGGCGCTTGAGCAGTTCGATGGCCACCGCCTTGGCGTCGCCGTGGATGCCCACGGTGATTTTTTTGACCAGGCCCAAATTGGTGTGGTCGGCTTCGACCTGGATGATCTTGGCGTCTTTGGGCCAGTAGTCCATGCCGTGCTGCGGCAAGGTGCCAAACGGCCCCATGCGCGAGCCCAGCGCCACCACCACGTCGGCCTGCGCGATCAACTTCATGGCCGCCTTGGAGCCCTGGTACCCCAGCGGGCCTGCCCACAGCGGGTGGCTGGCCGGGAAAGAGTCGTTGCGCAAATAGCCATTGGCCACGGGTGAGCCCAGGCGCTCGGCCAGGGCCACGCACTCCTGGACCGCGTCACCCATGACCACGCCACCGCCCGACAAAATCACCGGGAACTTGGCATTGGCCAGCAGCTCCACGGCGGTGTTCAGGCTGTTTTCGCCGCCCGCGCCGCGTTCCACGCGCATGGGCTGGGGAATTTCGCAGTTGACTTCGCCGTAGAAATAGTCGCGCGGAATGTTCAACTGGGTCGGCCCCATTTCCGAGATGGCGCGGTCAAAGCAGCGTGCGGTGAACTCGGCCATGCGTTTGGGGTTGTTCACATGGCCTTGGTATTTGGTGAATTCCTGAAACATGGGCAGCTGCTGCGCTTCCTGGAAGCCGCCCAAGCCCATGCCCATGGTGCCGGTTTCAGGGGTGACGATGACCACCGGGCTGTGCGCCCAATAGGCCGCCGCAATGGCGGTGACGCAGTTGCTGATGCCCGGGCCGTTTTGGCCAATGACCACGCCATGGCGGCCGCTCACACGGGCATAGCCATCCGCCATGTGCGCCCCGCCCTGCTCGTGCACCACCGGAATCAATCGGATGCCTGCGGGGGCAAAGATGTCCATGGCGTCCATGAAGGCCGAGCCCATGATGCCGAACATGTCGGTCACGCCGTTGGCGACCATGGTTTCCACAAAGGCCTCGGAAGGCGTCATCTTCTGCACGCCGCTGGCCACGGTGCGTTTGTCGGTTTTTGGTGGGGTGGTCATGGGCTGCTCCTGAAAAACAAGGGAAAAAACAAAGAATCGAAACCAAGGGTTCCGAAATCCGAAACTGGGGGTGACTATAGACAGACTGCGCATCCAAATCAATCAGAATTTCACTTATCGATGCGATTTGTTCCATTTTTCGGGTTTTCCACTATGATGCAGCGATGTCACTTGCCTCCGTCCCCCTGCCCGCATCGGCCCCCACTGAGATCAATGGGGACACGCCCACCTTGCGCCTGTTTGCCTTGCTGGAGGTGATCGCCAGCAAAAGCAGCTATTTTTCGCTGCAAAACCTGGCCGACGAAACCAACCTGCCCAAAGCCACCTTGCACCGCATGCTGCAGCAACTCGAAAGCGCCCATTTGCTGGAACGCACGGCCGACGCCCGGCTTTACGGCACGGGCAACCGGCTGCGCAAACTGGCCGAAAACCTGCTGATCAACGACACCGCCCACGGCGCACGCCACGCCGTGCTGCGCCAGCTGGTCAACGAGGTGGGCGAGAGCTGCAACCTGACGGCCTTGAGCGGCAGCGAGGTGATTTACCTGGACCGGGTGGAGACCTCGGCCCCCTTGCGCTTTTACCTGCACTCGGGCTCGCGGGTGCCCGCCCACTGCTCGGCCAGCGGCAAGTTGTTTTTGTCGCAAATGGGCCCCGCCCAGCGCCAGCGCCTGCTGGCCCATGCGCCGCTGGACGCCTACACCCCCAAAACCCTGACCGATCTGCAAGTGCTGGAGCAAGAGTTCAAACAGGTCAAGCGCCAGGGCTTTGCCCTGGACAACGAAGAATTTTTGCCCGGCCTGATGTGCGTGGCGGTGCTGGTGCCCTCGGCGCAGGGCGCATCCAACCTGTGCGTGGCGGTGCAAGCCC
>JAKFXJ010000106.1 GCA_021731425.1 Limnohabitans sp.
GTCTACACCGATCCGGGCTGGACAGCCGGTGACAAGGCCAGCTGGGCCAATCACATCAAGGCCCGTGCCACTTACGGCCAAAACGACCACGCCCGCGCTCCCAAGTGAGCGACAAGGAGAAGTTCATGCGTCGCTTCTTATTGAGCATGGGGCTGGCCTTGGCCACGCTGGGCGCTGCCGCCCAAACGGCTGCACCTGCTGCAGCCACAGCCGCGCCAGCCACAGCCGCCGCGCCTGCCCCGGCTGACAACAGCTTGGGCGTTAAAAGCGCCAATATCTTCCAGATCGCGCCCGGTGCTGACGCAGATCCGAAGTACAAAGACCAGACCAATGCCGAGCGTGGCCAAGTCCAGCCGGGTAACAATGCGCCCATGTGGCGCTCGGTGGGGCAGGGCGTGAGTGGCTACTCCAGCCTGCCCAAAAGCCAGGCGCCCGAGGCCGGCAACCTGATCCAGCCTTTTGTGCAGTACCCCGGTTCGCGCTTGGCTTCGGCCGGTGAATCATGGCGACAGGTGCGCAACAACATCATCATTCCTTATGGTGCAGCCTTGCTGCTGATTGCTGTTGGCGCGATGGCTTTGTTTTATTTTTCCAAGGGCACCATCGAATTGCACGGCCAAGAAACGGGCCGCAAGATCGAGCGCTTCACACCTTTCGAGCGCTCGGCCCACTGGGCCAATGCCATTGCATTTGTGACCTTGGCCATCTCGGGCATCGTGATCGCCTACGGCAAATACTTCTTGTTGCCCATTATGGGTGGCACGCTGTTTGGTTGGCTGAGCTTTGCCCTCAAAAACGTGCACAACTTTGCGGGTCCTTTGTTTGCGGTGTCTTTGGTGGTGGTTTTCATCACCTTTGTCAAAGACAACCTGCCCAGTAAGGACGACGTGGTTTGGTTGCTCAAAGGCGGCGGTTTGTTCTCGGGCACCGAGGTGCCGTCGCACCGCTTCAATGCCGGTGAAAAGGTGGTCTTTTGGGGCGGCGTGCTGCTCTTGGGCGCGATAGTGGTGGGTTCGGGTCTGGTGCTCGATATGCTGCTTCCGGGCCTCATTTATGAGCGCGGCACCATGCAAATTGCGAGCATGATCCATGGCGTGGCCGCCTTGTTCATGATGGCTATGTTCATTGGCCACATCTACATGGGCACCATTGGCATGCGGGGTGCCTACAAAGCCATGCGCGAGGGCTATGTGGATGAGACCTGGGCCAAGGAACACCATGAACTGTGGTACGACGATGTGAAGTCGGGCAAGATTCCGGCCCAACGCTCTGCTGCCTCGAACACCCCCGCCAACTCGAACGCTTCCACCGCTTCGGCCTGAGCCTGGAGAACTTTCATGAAAAAATACCTGCTTGTTTTGTCTGTATTGGCCATTAGCTTCGGTGCTGCAGCCAAATTGCCCGCTCTCAGTGAAGAAGCCAAGGCCAAAGCGGCTGAAGCTGCGGCCAAAACCGCGCATGGCAACAAAGTCGCCGACTACCAGCTGTGCAAATCACGAGAAAAAGTGGCGGCGCACTATTACAAAACCAATGGCAAAGGCAAAGCGGCACCTACGGCCACGCCTGCCTGTGTGGACCCCGGTGCTTACAAGCCCGCAGAAACAGCAGCAGCCCCGGCTGCAGCGCCTGCCGCAGCGGGCGCCAAGCCTGCGGCCGCACCTGCCAAAAAAGGCTGATCCTTTTTTGCACCCCACTGCAAAATCCCCCGTCGGCAACGGCGGGGGATTTTTACGTTAGGCTCAAGCCATGTCTGCTGTTTTGAATGCCCCCGAGACCGCTTCGGCCCTGCCCAAGCCCCACCTCACCCGAGCGCGAGCACCCCTCACGCGCAGCGTGACCGTGACCAACGAATTCGGTGAAGTCTCCGAGACACAAATCCCCGCCGAACGGGCACTCACGATTTACCTGGACAAAAAAGAGCTGGTCACCCTGATGACACTGGGTGCCGAGCCCGAGTGGCTGGTGCTGGGCTTCTTGCGCAACCAGCGCCTCATCGACTCGGTGGACCAGATCGAATCCATCACGGTGGATTGGACGATTGGCGAAGGCGAAGTGGGCGAGCCCGGTGTAGCCGCTGTCAAAACCCGCGCCAACGCCCAGGTGGTCATTGAGCGCAGCGCCGAGCGTGTGGTGACCACGGGCTGCGGCCAGGGCAGCGTGTTCGGTGATTTGATGGCGCACATCGACGAGATCGAGTTGCCGCCCGCGCAAATCACCCAAAGCCAGCTCTATGGTTTGGTCAACGCCATCCGTTTGCAAGAAACCACCTACAAGTCATCCGGCTCGGTGCATGGTTGCGCCTTGTTTCAGGGTGAAGAAATGCTCAAGTTCGTCGAAGACGTGGGGCGTCACAACGCGGTGGACACCATCGCGGGTTGGATGTGGATGCACGACGTGAGCGCCCAAGACAAAGTGTTCTACACCACCGGCCGCTTGACCAGCGAGATGGTCATCAAGTCCGCGCAAATGGGCGTGCCCGTGGTCGTGTCACGCAGCGGCATCACACAAATGGGCCTCGATGTCGCCAAGCGCTTGGGCTTGTGCGCCATCGGCCGCGCCACCAACAAGCGCTTCTTGTGTTTCAGTGCGCCTGAGCGGCTCGTCTGGCAGCCTGAGCTCTTGACACCACCCGGCTGACCGCTAATCGGCTGGCCGGATGATTGGCGGCCGATCAGCCGTTGATGAACTTGGGTGCGCGTTTGTTCAAAAACGCGTCCATGCCTTCTTTTTGATCGGCGGTGGCAAACAAGCCGTGGAACAAGCGGCGCTCGAACATCACACCATCGCTCAACCCGCTTTCAAAGGCACGGTTCACGCTTTCCTTGGCCGCCATGGTCGCAAGTTGGCCGTAGCCACAAATCATCAGGGCTGCGCCCAATGTTTCTTCCATCAACTTGTCCAGCGGCACCACGCGGCTAACCAAACCGCCGCGCTCGGCCTCGGCGGCGTCCATCATGCGGCCCGTCAGCACCAAGTCCATGGCTTTGGACTTGCCCATGGCCCGCGGCAAGCGCTGCGTGCCGCCAGCGCCAGGGATGATACCGATCTTGATTTCGGGCTGCCCGAACTTGGCGTTGTCTGCGGCAATGATGAAGTCGCACATCATGGCCAGCTCGCAGCCGCCGCCCAGCGCAAAGCCGCTGACGGCCGCGATCACGGGTTTGCGGATGCTGCGGATGGTTTCCCAATTGCGCGTGATGAAGTCGGTTTTGTAGACCTCATGGAAGTTGAACTTGGCCATGGCCGAGATGTCGGCACCCGCCGCAAAAGCTTTTTCGCTGCCGGTGATGACGATGCAGCCAATCGCTTCGTCGGCGTCAAAAGCCTTGAGCGCCAAGCCAAGCTCGTCCATCAAAGGGCCGTTCAGGGCGTTCAGCGCTTTGGGGCGGTTGAGGGTGATGATGCCAACTTGGCCGGCTTCGGTGCGGACTTCGATGTTTTCGTAGCTCATGGTTTTCTCCAGCAGTGGGTCAAATCAAACAGAGACTATAACCACGCCAACTGAGCTGAAGCTGTCGCTCTGGCGCTGGGCATGGCTGAGGCCAACACAGGTTAAAACACTAGGGAAAACATTCACCAACCGCGCGGTCGGTTAATGGTACAGTGCTGCATTCAGGAGACCCAAAATGACCGAATCGTCCGCAACGGTGCTGTACGAAGCGCGAGGCGCCGTGGCGCTGATCACCCTCAATCGCCCACAAGCCCTCAACAGTTTCACCCGTGCCATGCACCATGATCTGTGGGCTGCGCTCGATCAAGCCGAGGCCAATCCGGCCATCCGTGCCGCCGTCATCACGGGCGCTGGCCGAGGCTTTTGTGCTGGGGCCGATCTGTCTGATTTTGATTTCACCCCCGGCCCCAACCAGGTCGAACGTGCAGACCCCGGCCCCATCATTGACCAGGCCTTTAACCCCAGCACGCGGCGTCTGCAGTCGCTGCGCATGCCCACCATTGCCGCTGTTAATGGCGTGGCCGCAGGCGCGGGCGCATCCATGGTCATGGCCTGCGACATCGCGATTGCTGCGCCGGGCGCCAGCTTCATTCAGGCCTTCAGCAAAATTGGTTTGATCCCCGATGCAGGTGGCAGCTGGTTGCTGGTCGAGCGCTTGGGCCTGGCGCGTGCCATGGCGCTGGCCATGACGGGCGACAAGTTGGGCGCCCAACAGGCCAAGGACTGGGGCATGATTTGGGACGTGGCGGAAGACCCGCTGGCCAGCGCTTTGGCCCTGGCCGAACGCCTGGCCAACATGCCCACCAAAGCCCTGATCGCCACCCGCGCCTTGCTCCAATCGGCCACCACCCGAACCCTGTCCGAGCACCTGGACACGGAGCGCAACACCCAGTCGGCCCTGGGCCGCACGCACGATTACTTCGAAGGCGTTCAAGCCTTCCTCGAAAAACGCAGCCCCCAATTCAAAGGCGAATGATGAGCGACCCCCAAGCACTGGCCCGTTTGGTGGGCGAGACCATGTTCGCTGTCGACGTGGCGTCCAAAAACACCATGGGCATGGAATTGCTCGCCTGCGAGCCCGGTCGCGCCCTGATGCGCATGACGGTCAAAGAACTGCACCTGAACGGTCACCAAATTTGCCACGGCGGCTTCATCTTCACGCTGGCCGATTCGACCTTTGCCTTTGCCTGCAACAGCTACAACAAGAACGCGGTGGCCGCGGGTTGCAGCATCGAGTTTTTGAAGCCCGGCAAGCTCGGTGATGTGTTGACCTGCGAAGGCCTCGAGCAGACCCTGAGCGGACGCCATGGCATCTACGACATGAAAGTCACCAACCAGAACGGTGAAGTCATCGCCATGTTCCGCGGCAAGAGTGCACAAATTGCGGGCACCGTGGTGCCGGAATAAATCAATGAATGGGGGGACAGGTCTTCAGCCCTGTCCCAAGCTGATCAAGTGGAGTTTTGAATGAGCCAAAAAGCCTTCCCCCTGGAGCCGATTGAAAAGGCCAGCGTCGACGAAATGCGCAGTCTGCAGCTCAAGCGCCTGCAGCAAACCCTGCAGCACGCCTATGCCAACTCGCCTGTGTACCGCGCCAAGTTCGATGCGGCAGGCGTGCACCCCGACGATTGCAAAACCTTGGCCGACATCGCCAAGTTCCCCTTCACCACCAAGTCGGACCTGCGCGACAGTTACCCCTTTGGCATGTTTGCCGTGCCGCGCGAGCAATGTGCCCGCATCCACGCCTCCAGCGGCACTACCGGCAAACCCACCGTAGTGGGCTACACCCTCAAAGACATCGACACCTGGTCCACCGTGGTGGCCCGCAGCATCCGCGCGGGCGGCGCCAAGCCGGGTGACATGGTGCACATCAGCTACGGCTATGGGCTCTTCACCGGCGGCATGGGTGCGCACTATGGCGCCGAAAAACTGGGCCTGACGGTGGTGCCTTTTGGTGGTGGTCAGACCGAGCGCCAAGTGCAACTGATTCAGGATTTCAAGTCCAACATCATCATGGTCACGCCCAGCTACATGCTGGCCATTGCCGATGAATTTGAGCGCCAAGGCATCGACCCCAAGACCAGTTCACTGCGCATCGGCATCTTCGGGGCCGAGCCCTGGACCAACGACATGCGCTCGGCCATCGAAAAACGCATGAACATTGACGCCGTCGACATTTACGGCCTGTCCGAAGTGATGGGCCCGGGCGTGGCCAGCGAATGCATCGAAACCAAAGACGGCCCGACCATCTGGGAAGACCACTTTTACCCTGAGATCATCCACCCCGAAACCGGTGAGCCTGTGGCCGATGGCGAAATGGGCGAGCTGGTGTTCACGAGCCTCACCAAAGAAGCACTGCCCATCATCCGTTACCGCACGCGCGACCTCACGCGCTTGTTGCCGGGCACGGCACGCCCGAGCATGCGCCGCATGGAAAAGGTCACGGGCCGCAGCGACGACATGATGATCATTCGCGGTGTGAACGTCTTCCCCAGCCAGATCGAAGAGCTGATCTTGAAACGCGCCGAGCTGGCCCCGCACTACCAGTGCGTGCTGACCCGCGAAGGCCCGATGGACGACCTCAAAGTGCTGATCGAGACCAAGCCCGGTGTGTCCCCCGAGAGCCTCGAAGCCCGTGCTGCCGCCAAGCAGCTGCAGCACGAGATCAAGGTCTACATCGGATCGAGTGTGGCCATCGAGCTCAAGCCCGAAGGCGGCGTCGAGCGCAGCCAGGGCAAGGCCAAACGCGTGGTGGATTTGCGCGGCAAGTGAGAATCAGGCCGCAGGCCACTGATCGGCCGCGCGGTCCTTGGGTACGCGCAGCAGCCAGTGGCTTGCTTGCGCAGGCACCGTGAGTGGCAAGCGCAGCAGGCGTTTGTCGCGCGAGACGAGCGCCGTCAATTGGCGCTCTTTGCCCAGTAAGGCGGGCAGTTCGTCGAGCTTGCCCAGACGCCAGCTGCCGCCTTGGCCCTTGGCCCCCACATCCAAACCCAGCCATTCGTCGCCAGCGGCCAGACCCGCCGCTTCGGCGGCGCTGCCACGCAGCACCACTTTGACCTGCACACTCCCAGTGCCTTCACTCACGCGCAGGCCCAGGCGCTGCGCCATGGCCGAGGTCTCCGCCTCGACCTTGATGCCATGCGCCGTGAGCAGCTCGCGCAGCGGCAGCTCTTGTGTGCTGTGCGCCCAGCGCTGGATCTCGCCCACCCAGCTGCGGCCGGTCACGGCCTGCAGCTCGTCCAGCAGATCCTGCTCGCACATGGGGCCGGCCTTGCAGCGCTTCCACAGGCCGCGCATCACGGTGTCGAGCGTGTGACCCTCGGTTTTGAATTCGCGGCGCAGCGTCAGGTCCAGGCACAAAGCCACGAGCGAGCCCTTGGTGTAGTAACTCACGGTGGCGTTGGCGGTGTTTTCGTCTTGGCGGTAGTACTTGACCCAGGCGTCGAAGCTCGCCTGCGCCACGCTTTGAACATGGCGCCCGGGTGTTTGCTGCACTTGTGCGATGGTTTTGCCCAGCAGCTCGATGTAAGTGGCGTCGTCGATCAGCCCTGCACGGCGCAGCAAGATGTCGTCGTAATAGCTGGTGAAGCCTTCAAAGAACCACAGCAGCTGCGTGTAGTTTTCCTGGTTGTAGTCGTAGCGGGCAAAGGCATCGGGGCGCAGCTGCTTGACGTTCCAGGTGTGGAAGTATTCGTGGCTGATCAGACCCAGCAGCGTGGTGTAGCCCTCTGATTTGCGGGGGCTGGCAGACAGGCTGTTGTGGCGCGGCAAATCATCGCGCTTGCAGATCAGGGCCGTGCTGTTTCTGTGTTCCAGCCCGCCATAGCCGTCGTGCACTGCGTTGAGCATGAACAGGTAGTTTTTGTGCGGCGCTTTTTTGCCTGCAGCTTTGCCTGGCCCGTGCCAAAAGTGGATGGCCACTTCGCAAATCTTTTGTGTGTCGGCCAGCAGACGTTCGCCGTCAAAAGAGGGCAGAGCCCCCGCCACCACAAAACGGTGGGGCACGCCGCAGGCGTTGAAGCTGCCACTCCAAAACGCGCCCAGCTCCACCGGGCAATCGACCAGCTCGTCGTAGTGGGCGGCTTGGTACAGGCCAAAGCCTTTTTTGTCGGTTTTGATTGGCGTGAGGCCTGTGGCGGCCTGCCAAGCAGGCTGGTTTTTGACGGGGGTCAGCTGCAACTGGTGCGGCGCCTGTTCTTGACCGTGCACCCGCAGGCACAGGCTGGTGCCATTGAAGAAACCGCGTTGGCTGTCCAGCCAGGCGGTGCGCACAGAATTGTCAAAGGCATAGACCTCGTAACTCAGCACCAGGGGCTGATCACTCTTGCACGCGATCGTCCAGCTGCATTTGTCTTGCTGCTGGGTGGGCAGACTGCGTCGGCCTTGTTTGGCGCTCAGGTTTTGCAAATTTTTGGAAAACTCGCGCACCAAATAACTGCCCGGAATCCATACCGGCAGCGACACGGTTTGCTGCGCTGCGGGTTGAGGAACCGTCAGCGTGACTTTGAACAGATGCGCATGCAGGTTAGCTGCTTCAACGGTGTAGTGGATGGCGGTCATGTGTGTTGTGACTCAGGTTGCACCAGCCGCCAAAAAGCAGCTCAGGCTGGCCACGGTGGTCAATTGCAGGCGCATGGGCAACCAAGGGGCCAGGCCCGCGGCGGGCCAGGTGCGACGGTCCATCACATAGCAGCCGATCAGCACAAAGCCCAGCAGGGGCAAACCTGCGAAGGCGGGCATCATCACGCCCACCCAGGCCAGCAAAGAGGGCGCCACGCCCCAGGTGAAGTGGATGCGCGGTGCGTTGGGGCTGATCAAGGCATTGCGAAAGCCCACACCCCAGTGGATGCCACCCAGAAACGACACGATCACCGCGCCATAGCTTTGCATGGACAGGGCCACATAGGGGTGCAGCTCGGGACCCACCAGCCACAGGCACAGGGCCAGAAACACAAAGGGAATCAGCCCGGCGTATCCCAAGCGACGGATCAGTCGCCAGGTCGGGTCTTCGGTCATGGGGAGGTTCTGTGGGCTTGTCATTTGATCTCGGCGAGCATTTTTTCAACTTGCGCCATGGGCACGGCACCGGGCACACGAGAACCATCGGCAAACAAGAGCAGAGGGGTGCCGGTGATGCGGTTTTTCTGACCAAAGGCAACGATGGTGTCCACGGCTGAGGCGTCGCAGTTGGCGGCAGGGGGCAGCGTGCCGTTGATCATCCAGTCGTTCCAGACCTTGGCCTTGTCTTTGGCGCACCAGATGTTTTTGGATTTGGTCTTGGAGTCCTCGCCCAGCACGGGGTAGAGGAAGTGGTAGATGGTCACGTTGTCCAACTTTTGCAGGTCTTTTTCGAAGCGTTTGCAGTAACCGCAGTTGGGGTCAGCAAACACGGCCAGTTTGCGTTTGCCGTCGCCGCGCACCTGGGTGAAGGCGGTCTTCATGGGCAACTGGTCAAAGGGGATGGCCGAGAGTTTGTCCATGCGCTCTTCGGTCAGGTTGCGCTTTTGTTTCACGTCGATCAGTGCGCCCTGGATCAGGAAGTTGCCCGTGGCATCGCTGTACATCACCTCGTTGCCCATGCGGATCTCGAACAGCCCGTTCATCGGGGTTTTGCTCACTTCATCGATCTTGGGCAGGTTGGGCAAGCGCTCGCTCAGGTTTTTGCGGATGGCCGTTTCCTGGGCCATCACACTGCCCAGCGACAGGGCCGTGGTGGCCACGATCAGCGCCAGTTTGGAGATTAGGAACTTCATGGAGAGGACTTTCGAGATCAATAAATAAAAGCGAATCAGCGGGGGGCCTTGGTTGAAGCGGCCGGGGCACTTTGGCCCATGGCGCGTTGCGTCATCCAGTGTTTGAGCGGGCCGCTGCGGTCAAAGCCGCGCATGCCCCAGTTGCGCAGGTTTTGCCACACCGGTCCGGGTTGGGCAAATAAGCGCTGCAGGCCATCTGTCACCAGGCCCATGGCCTGAACATCGGCTTGGCGTGCGCGTTCGTAGCGGCGCAGCAGTTTGGGGTCATACAGGGGCCGCCAAAATTCTTTGGCACGGATCACCTGCACCAGCTCGGCCGCATCGCCCAGGCCCACGTTCAGGCCCTGACCTGCCAAGGGGTGCAGGGCATGGGCCGCGTCACCGGCTAGGGCAAAGGCTTGTTTGTTTTGGCCCTGCATGGGGCCGATCCAGCGCTCGGCCCGGGCCAGTTGCAGCGGCCACACCGCACGCTCGGCCGACAGCTGCATGCCGCCCAAAGCGTGACCACAGGCCCCGGCCAGAGCAGCCGCAAAGTCATCGGCGCTCAGGCCCATGAGCTCTTGCGCCCTCAGCGGGTGTACCGACCACACCAGCGCCACCTCGCGCCCGCCTTCGCCCCCCAGGGGCAGCAGGGCAAGCACTTCGGCTTGGGGCTGCGACAGGCCGGGCGCATGGCCCCAGCCAAACCATTGGCGGGCGATGCCCTCGTGGGCCCGCTCGCACAGCAGGCGGGTAGCCAGAGCGTGTTGTTCATAATGCGTGATGTCAAAGCCCACGCCCAGCTCGGCCCGCGTCTGGCTGGCGCGGCCTTCACACACCACCGTGAGCGGCGCGGCCACGGGGGCCTGCACCACTTGAATCTGGGGCTGAAACTGCACGGCCTGTACCAGGCGATCTTGCAACACCGGTACGTCCACCATCCAGTTGAGTTCGTCCACACCATGGTCACCCGCGCCAAAGTGGATCTGGCCACCATCGTCGCCCCAAACCTGCATTTGGTGCACGGGCGTGACGGCAGGCGCTTCGGGCCAGCAGCGCAGGTCTTGCAACAAGGCCTTGGCCGCGCTGTTGATTGAATAAGCACGCACGTCAGGGGTGGCCGTGGGGGCAGGGACGTCGACCAAGGCCACGTTCAGCCGCTCGCGGGCCAGCAGCAAAGCCAAGGTGCGGCCCACGATGCCAGCGCCACGGATGCAAATGTCAGGGGGAAGAGCCATATCCGCATTGTAAGGAGGCGGCCCATGGCGCTGGGCCGCCGGGGACTTTGGGGCTGGGCCGGTGGCCCCGGGCTGAGCCGTTAAAATCGCGGGTTGATTTCCGAATCTTCCCCCCGAATCACCGAAAGCCTTCCATGAGCCTCAAATGCGGCATCGTGGGTCTGCCCAATGTGGGCAAATCCACCCTTTTCAACGCCCTGACCAAAGCTGGCATCGCCGCTGAAAACTACCCCTTTTGCACCATCGAGCCCAACACGGGTGTTGTGGAGGTGCCCGATCCGCGCCTGCAGCAGTTGTCAGAGATCGTTGAGCCCGAGCGAATCGTGCCCGCCATCGTCGAGTTTGTGGACATTGCCGGTTTGGTGGCCGGGGCCAGCACGGGCGAAGGCCTGGGTAACAAATTTTTGGCGCACATCCGCGAGACCGATGCCATCGTCAACGTGGTGCGCTGCTTTGAAGATGACAACGTGATTCACGTGGCCAACAAGGTGGACCCGATTGCCGACATCGAGGTCATTCAGACCGAGTTGTGCCTGGCCGATTTGGCCGCAGTTGAAAAAGCTATTCACCGCGTGAGCAAAATCGCCCGCTCTGGCGACAAAGAGGCCGTTAAACAAATGGCGATTCTTGAAAAGTGCCAGGCCGCGCTGAACGACACCCAGCCGGTGCGCACCATCGACTTCAGCAAAGAAGAGCGCATCGAACTCAAGCAGTTCTTCTTCATCACCGCCAAGCCCGCTATGTTCGTGGCCAACGTGTCGGAAGACGGTTTTGAGAACAACCCCTTCCTCGACCGCCTGAAGGCCTTTGCCGCCAAGCAAAACGCGCCAGTGGTGGCCATTTGCGCCAAGATCGAAGCCGAGTTGTCCGAGATGGACGACGCCGACCGCCTGGAGTTTTTGAAGGAAATCGGTCAGGACGAGCCGGGTCTGAACCGCCTGATCCGCTCGGCTTACAGCTTGCTGGGCTTGCAAACCTATTTCACGGCGGGTGTGAAAGAAGTGCGGGCTTGGACCATCCGTGTCGGCGACACCGGCCCACAAGCGGCGGGTGTGATCCACACCGATTTTGAGAAGGGCTACATCCGTGCCCAAACCATCGCGTTTGACGACTTCATCGCCTTCAAGGGCGAGCAAGGCGCCAAAGACGCCGGCAAGATGCGTGCGGAAGGCAAGGACTACGTCGTCAAAGACGGCGACGTGATGAACTTCCTGTTCAGCTCATGACCTGTTCATGGCAGCCAACAAAAAACCGCGCCATGGCGCGGTTTTTTGTTGAACAGGTTGCTGGGTCAGGGCTTGAGCGCCAGAAACTTCAGCACAGGCGCCACGCTGCGCTCTGGATCTTCTTCTTGGGGCACATGGCCCAGCCCCTCGAACACCACATAGTGGCTGCCCGCGATGTCTTGGTGAAAGCGTTGGCCAGAGGGCTCGGTGATGAGCCTGTCTTGTGCACCCCACAGGATCAGGGTGGGTTGCCGGATGCTGGAAATCAGCCCAGCGGACAAGGCATCGGTTTCGCGCAGTTTCATGCGCTGTGTGAGGCTCTCGCGGTTGCCCACACGCAGTGTGAGTTCGTAATAACGGTCCACCAGTTCGGGTGTGACCTTGTCTGGCTTGGCATACACATTGCGCACGCTGGCTTCGATCATGCTTCGTGGCAAGAGTCGGCTCATCACAGGCTTGAGCCCATCGATCTGCGCGAGCCGAAAGCCCAAGGGCACCGAGGTGGATTGCAAGGGGTAACCACTGGCATCCACCAGCACCAGGCGGCTGACGCGGTCGGGGTGTTGTACGGCGGTGCGCCAGGCAATGCCGCCGCCCAGTGAGTTGCCAGCCAGAACAGCTTGGCGAACACCCAGTTGGTCCATCAGGTCCACGATGAAGTCTGCATAGCGCTCCATCCGGTAGTCGCCATCAGGGGCGGGTCCGGTGAGACCGAATCCGGGCAGGTCCATGCGGATGACGCGGCGCTCCGCCTTGAGCGCGGCGGTCCAGCCATCCCAGGTGTGCAGACTGGCCGAGGTGCCGTGGATCAGCACAATGGGCTCGGGGTCGTCCCGGGGCCCCTCATCGCGCAGGTGCACCTGCATCCCTTGCAGTTCGATGAACCGTGAGGGCGCAGCGGCCCAACGGGTTTTTAAGGTGTCCACAGGCCGATCGGGTGCCCAAGCCAGGCCGATTACGACCCCCACGATCAGGAGGAGCAGCAAAAAGCTCGTCAAAAGGATTTTGGTCATGTTCATGCGGATGGAAAAAGCCAAATCAAGCCACCGGTCATCAGCAGGTAGCGGAAGAACTTGCCAATCGCCATGTAGAACGTACAAGGCCAAAAGGGCATCTTGAGCCAACCGGCCACCGCACACAGCGGATCGCCCACGCCGGGCAACCAGCTGAGCAAGCAGGCCTTGGGCCCCAGCTTTTCCAGCCAAGCCAGGGCGCGGATGTGGGTGCTGGAGTCGCGCCACTTGTTGACCGCGTGATGTGTGCCCCAGCCCATCCACCAGCTGACCATGCCGCCCAACGTGTTGCCTGCCGTGGCCACCAAAATCGCGGGCCAGAACAGTTCAGGATTGAGTTTGACCAGGCCGAACACCGCAGGCTCCGAGCCCATGGGCAGCAGCGTGGCCGAAACGAAGGCGACGACAAACACGGTGCTCAGGCCGTGTTGCGGCAAGGCCAGCCATTGCAGTGATTCGTTGAGCCATGCTTCCATCACACCCAGTGTACTGGGCTCAGTGCATGCCCTGTTTTGCGGGGGCATGGGCGGTTTGGCGTTCCGTTTCTTTGGCAAAACACCAGGCCAGTTGCCAGCGCTAAATTAGGGGAGGGGCCCGCTCAAATGGGGGCAGAGTCGATCAATGTCCGAGCGGGCTGCTGGCGTCGATGTTGCTGAGCAGGCGTTCGCGGCCCTTGAGCACATGGCGCTCAGCCGTTGACTTGGCTTTGGCCTTGGAGCCTTTGACAATGGCCTCGTACAGGGTGCGGTGTTCGGCGTTGGATTGGCGCATATTGCCCGGGGCGTTGAAGTATTCGCGCCGAAACAGGTGCATTTCCTTCACATAGTCGTCGTAAGCGGCCTGGGCCCGTTGGTTGTTGGCCAGTTGCAGGACGAGGGCATGGAACTGCAGATTCAGTTCGTAATAAAGGTTGGGGTTTTCGGCTTCACAGGCCTGGTCCATGCCGTCTAGGAGTTCTTCAAAGCGTGCTTTGTGGCTTTCGGCGATGTGTTCGGTGGCGCGTTCGGCGGCAAATCCAAAGACCAGTGCCCGAAGGTCATACAGCTCCAGCATTTCGCGCACCGAGAGTTGCCGCACAAACACGCCCCGGTTCACGACCGCCTTGACCAGCCCCAGACCGGTGAGCATGCGGATGGCCTCGCGCACCGGACCTCGGCTGGTGCCCATGCGCAGGGCCAGGGCGGCTTCGTTCAGGCGCTCTCCGGGTTTGAGCTCGCCGCTGAAGATCCATTGCTTGAGCTGGTCTGCCACAAAAACGGGCAAACCTTGCTCGGGTTTTTCGGGGACGGCATTCATGTTTTTTGGTGCAGGGCCTTCGTGTTTATCCTAACTGAGATTGTCCCAAATCATGCCGATTCCGTCGCCAATGTGTAAACAATTTCTCCAAAGTGTTGACACTTAGTCTTGTGAAGTTCACACTTTGAGACCGCAACAGGTCGCTGTACCTGTCCATTTTTAGACCTTCTACCGCACGGAACTCCCCCATGCCGCACCAGCCTGCTTCTGCCGCACTCTCGCGTTTCAGAGTGATCGATCTGACCCAGGTCCGAGCTGGCCCCACGGCCTGCCGCCAATTGGCCGACTGGGGTGCCGATGTGGTGCAGGTGCAAATGCCCGAGCACATGCGCGGCGACGACACGCTGGGCGGGCAAGAGGGCTCGGACTACCAGTACACCCACCGCAACAAGCGCTCGATCACCCTCAACCTCAAAGAGCCCGAGGGCATTGCGCTGCTCAAGCAGTTGATCGCCAAGGCCGATGTGGTGGTTGAGAACTTCCGCCCCGATGTCAAGTTCCGCTTGGGCATCGATTACGAGAGCCTGAAGAAAGACAACCCCGGTTTGGTGTACGCCAGCATCTCGGGCTTTGGCCAAACCGGCCCTCTGGCTGCACGGCCGGGTTTTGACCAGATTGCACAAGGCATGGGCGGCTTGATGTCGGTCACCGGTTTGGCCGAGCAAGGCCCGATGCGTGTGGGCATTCCGATTGCTGATCTGTGTGCCGGAATTTTTGCGGCGCAGGGCATTTTGGTGGCCTTGCTCGAGCGTGAAAAATCGGGCCAAGGCCAGTGGCTGCACACCTCGCTGCTCGAGTCTATGGTCTACATGATGGACTTCCAGACTTCGCGTTGGCTGATCGACGAAGAAGTGGCCACACAGGCGGGTAACTTCCACCCCACCAGCATCCCCACCGGGGTCTACAAAGCGCGTGATGGCTACATGAACATTGCGGTGTTCGGCTCCAAGATTTGGGAGCGCTTTTGCGACATCTTGGAAGCACCGCAGTGGGTTACCGACCCGCGCTACCACGACAAACCCAGCCGCTCGGTTAACCGCGATGCGCTGAACGCCGAGATCAACGAACGCTTGGCTAAGCAAGATCGCGCTTATTGGATCGAGCGTTTGAACGATGGCGGTGTGGCCTGCGGCTTGATCAACAGCATGGACGAGGTGTTCAACGAACCCCAAGTGCAGCACCTGAAGATGGTCAAAGACGTGGTGTCGGTGCACCAAGGCCCGCAGCGACTGGTGGGTCAGCCGGTGCAGCTGGAGCGCACGCCCAGCACCATCGCCCGCGCCGCGCCGCGTCGGGGCGAGCACAGCGTCGAAATTCTGGGCGAGTTGGGGCTGGATGACCAGACCTTGGCCGCATTGAAATCCAAAGGAGTGTTTTGAATGTCTGAAGTGGTCTACACCTCACCCACTGAGCGGGTCAACACCTGGCTGGACGGCAACACGCTGTTCATCCAGTTCAACAATGTGGCGCGGCACAACGCACTGTCGGTGGACATGTGGGAAGCCGTGCCGGTGCTCTTGAACCAGGCCGAACACGACCCGCGTGTGCGCCTGGTGGTGTTCACCGGGGCGGGCGAAAAAGCCTTTGTGTCTGGCGCAGACATCTCGCAGTTCGAAGACATGCGTGCAGCGCGTGAGGCGGTGACCCGCTACGAGCACATGGCAGAGACCGCGCTCATGGGCATTTACAACTTCCCTAAGCCCACACTGGCTTGCATTCGCGGCTTTTGCATCGGTGGCGGCATCAACGTGGCCATCAGCTGCGACATGCGCATTGCCGCCAGCGACGCCGTGTTCTCGGTGCCGGCAGCCCGCCTGGGTTTGGGTTACCGCTATTCGGCCATGAAAAACCTGGTGGACCTGATCGGCCCCGGTGCGGCCAAAGACCTGTTTTTCACGGCCCGCAAAATCAACGCGCAAGAAGCGCAAAGCCTGGGCTTGGTCACGAGGGTTTGCGCTCCCGAGGCTTTGCCCGAATTGCTGGCCGAGTACACCTCGGCTTTGGCGGCCAATGCGCCCTTGACCATTCAAGCGGCCAAGGCGATCACCCGCGAAATCCTTAAGCCCTCGCCCGAGTTGGACCTGGACTTGTGCACCCAACTCATCCGCGGCTGCTTTGACAGCGCCGACTACGCCGAAGGCCGCAAGGCCTTCATGGAAAAACGCAAACCCGTCTTCAAAGGCGAATGAGGCACACCATGAAATCGTATTGGATGAACATCAGCGAAGGCCAAGGCCAGATGGAGCTGCGCGAGGTGGACAAGCCTGTGCCCGGCGCCGGCCAAGTATTGGTCAAGCTGCACGCGGCGTCGCTCAACCGTGGCGAATTGATCATCGGCCACGGCCTGCATGGCAAAGGCGGTAGCAAGCCTGCGGGCATGGAAGGGGCGGGACAAATCGTTCAGCTGGGC
>JAKFXJ010000340.1 GCA_021731425.1 Limnohabitans sp.
GCGCAGAGCTGTGAGAAAAATGCCGAGGCCTGCAGCTCAACAGGAGACTGTGTTCGAAGTCAATCGATGCTTTTACAGACGCCTTGTGAGCCATCTGCGTGTTGTTCAAGCGGGTTTCGCAGAACAAGAACACATTATATTTCCGAATGAAATAAAAGTCAAATTTTTTATTTCCATCAGTTTGAAAGGCGTCAAAGCCCGTTCACCACGTGGCGAACCAGCAAGAGCGACAGCACCCACATGGTCACGCCGATCAGCGCGTCCAGCACCTGCCAAGCACGTGGCCGTGCAAACCAAGGGGCCAGCCAACGCGCCCCAAAGCCCAAGGCGCTGAACCACAGCAAACTGGCCGCACTGGCCCCGGCCGCAAACCAGCCTTGCAGGCGGGCGGGTTGCTGCGCACCAATGCTGCCCACCAAGAGCACCGTGTCCAGATACACATGCGGGTTGAGCAAGGTGAAAGCCGCTGCTTGTGCGAGCGCCGCCCCACGGCTCAGGCCTTGGCCCATGGTGGTGACATCCAGCGAGCTGGCTTGTCGCGCCCGCTGCAGCGCCCGCCAGCCATACACCGCCAAAAACGCCGCACCGCCCAAAGCCAGACCACGCGCCAGCAAAGGACTGTCGCCCAAGGCTTGGGCCATGCCCAGCACGCCCGCCGTGATCAGCATCGCATCGGCCACCGCACAAAACGCCACCACGCTGCCCACATGCTCGCGGCGCAAACCTTGGCGCAACACAAAAGCGTTTTGCGCGCCAATGGCCACGATCAGGCCCAGGCTCAGGATCATGCCCTGTACAAAAACAGGCCAGGCCTCTCCAACACTTGACAGCACACTCATGCGATTGGCGCTTAAGAGCGCGAAAAATTCAAAAGTGGGGATTGTGCCGGGTTTGTTCAGTCATCCCCTTTGGCCGGAACCTGTGAGAAGGCTGGGGGCAGCCCCACCCATGGGGCAAAAAAACCATCGTGGCTTGTTGGCGCAGCAGGCGCCTGTTGTTGCAGCAAGACCTCCCAGCCGGCCTGTGCGCTGTCGATCAAGGGCAGGTCGCAATGGGCTTGCAGCAGCCGGGCGTAACCGGCCAGACCGGCACCGCCCAAAATGATGCTGGCCACACCGTGCTGCGCTGCGTTTTGGCAAGCTTGGCTCAGGCACTGAATGGCCATGTCAGGGTCGGCCTGCAGCGCCGCCCCGGTGGGGGCCACAGTTTCGATGTGCCGCAGCTGGTTGCCATAACCCAGGCCGTTGGCCAAGCGCTGCAGCATGGGCTTCCAGCGCTCGCCCCCGGTCACGATGGCAAAGGGCCCAAGCGCAGCGGCCCGGATGAAAGAGGCCTCGGCCAGACCCGTCACCGGGCTGCCACTGACCTCGCGCAGCGCGAACAAACCCGGGTCACCAAAGCAACCTATCAGCACACCGTCCAGCGGCTGATCTGGTGACCCCCGGTGCGTGGTCCACGCATCCAGACACGCATGGGCTGCTACCGCATGGCTGGCTTCGCAGGCGATGTAGGGGGCGCCAAATCGGGCCGTCTGCACCAGCAACTGCACACCTGGCGGCACTTGGGGCTGTAAGACCTCCTGCAGCCGCTGTGTGGTCAGCGGGTTGGTGTTGGGGTTGATCAGCAGATAGCGGCGCGGTGCTGTGGTGTCCATGCTTCGTGTTCCTTTTCAAATGGCCAATCAAAATGTCATGGAGGTGGTCATGGTGTAAGGGGCATGGGGAGCAATGGAATGGTGGGCGTGATGCAGCAATATGGATGCCTGAAATTGAATCGATTGCATACAAAAAAAACGCCAAATTGGGGTGCCACGCCAACGGTACGGACCAGAATGGTGCCAGAAAACACCATTGTTGTGCCTTTTATACAGGCCAAAATTGACGATTTTGAAAGTTGACTTCTTTTTTCTGAAGGGTTAATCCCAAATCCACATCAGGCATGGCGATTGCATACAAAAAGTGCTTGCCAGACTTTTGAACCTTATGTTAGTTTGCGTGACCGATCTGTTGGTTCTTAGGTCTGGTGCTCAATTTTTCAACGCACTTTTTTCTGGAGTCTTGATGATGAAGCGGTCTATCCTTTCCCCTCGTTTGTTGCCCACATCCTGGGCGTTCACCATGGCTGTCGGGATGGGGCTGAGCGCCATCTCCATGGCCGTTCAGGCGCAAGAAAAAGTCTTGCGCATCGCCATGACGGCAGCCGACATTCCCCGCACCTTGGGTCAGCCCGACCAAGGCTTTGAGGGCAACCGGTTCACCGGTATCCCGATGTACGACGCCTTGACCCATTGGGATTTGTCCAAATCGGATGGCCCCAGTGTGTTGATTCCTGGCTTGGCCACATCTTGGACCGTGGGGGCAACGGATAAAACCAAATGGACTTTCAAGATGCGCCCCGGCATCAAGTTCCATGACGGATCGGCTGTCAACGCTGATGCCATTGTCTGGAACGTGCGCAAGGTCTTGGACAAAGACGCAGTGCACTTTGATGCCAGCCAGGTGGGCGTGACCGCTTCGCGCATGCCCACACTGCGCAGCGCCCGAAAGATCGATGACCTGACGGTGGAGTTGACCACCAGCGAGCCCGATGCCTTTTTGCCGATCAACCTGACCAATTTGTTCATTGCCTCTCCTGCGCATTGGCAAAAGAAATTTGATGCCGCTGCAGGCGCCACGCCCGCAGACAAATCCAAAGCAGCATGGACTGCGTTTGCCGCAGATGCCTCCGGTTCTGGCCCCTTCAAAATGGCCCGTTTTGTGCCGCGTGAGCGCCTGGAAATGGTGGCCAACAAAACCTATTGGGATCCCAAGCGCATGCCCAAGGTCGACCGCGTGGTGCTCGTTCCCATGCCTGAGGCCAATGCCCGCACTGCAGCTTTGCTCGGCGGTCAGGTGGACTGGATTGAAGCGCCCGCCCCCGACGCCATGCCTCAAATTCGCCAGCGTGGCTTCAAGATTGAAAGCAATGCCCAGCCGCATGTCTGGCCTTGGCAGTTGTCATTTGCCGAAGGCTCGCCCTGGCTTGACAAGCGGGTGCGTCACGCGGCCAACTTGTGTGTTGACCGTGAAGGTTTGAAAACCCTTTTGGGCGGCATGATGGCAGCGCCCAAAGGCACCGTGCCACCGGGCCACCCTTGGTGGGGCAACCCCAAATTTGACATCAAGTACGACGTGAATGCGGCCAAGGCTTTGATGACCCAAGCGGGCCACAGCGCCGCCAAACCCCTCAAGGTCAAGGTGCAAATTTCGGCATCGGGTTCAGGCCAGATGCAGCCCTTGCCCATGAACGAGTTTGTTCAGCAGTCGCTCAAGCAGTGCTTCTTTGATGTCCAGTTTGACGTGATTGAGTGGAACACCTTGTTCACCAACTGGCGTCGGGGGGCCAAAGACCCCACAGCCAACGGTGCGCACGCTATCAACGTCAGTTATGCCGCCATGGACCCCTTCTTCGGACTGGTTCGATTCACCAGCACTGGCACATTCCCGCCGGTGTCCAACAACTGGGGTTTCTTTGGCAATCCGGAATTTGACAAATTGATCTCCGATGCACGGACTCAGTTCGAGGACAAGAGGCGTGATGAGGCGCTGGCCAAGTTGCACGCCCGGATTGTGGAAGAAGCACCTTTCGTCTGGATTGCCCACGACGTGGGACCCCGCGCCATGAGCACCAAAGTCAAGGGCTTTGTGCAACCCCGCAGCTGGTTTGTCGATTTGGCCCCGGTGTCGATGGACTGATGGTCCAGGTGTGGGCCTGCGGGCCCACACCCCAGGGTGCGCAGCCAGGCCATGCTTGGCTGCGCATCGTTTTGAATGCAGTTTTGGAGTGATGGCATGCTCGGCTTTTTGTTGCGGCGTCTGATTTATGCCCTGCCCATCATGCTGGGTGTGGCGCTGGTTTGTTTTGGCTTGGTGCACTTGGCACCGGGTGATCCTCTGGTGTCGATTTTGCCGCCCGACGCATCGGCCGACTTGCAAGCGCAGTTGATCGAGTTATACGGTTTCAACCGCTCGTATCCCGAGCAATTTGTGACCTGGGTCTGGCGTGCCTTGCAAGGTGATCTGGGTACATCGATTGCCAGCAACCGCCCGGTGGCGGCCGAGGTCATGACGGCCGTGGGCAACACCTTGCGACTGGCCATGCTGGCCACCCTGATCGGGTTTGTGCTGGGCTGTTTGTTTGGTTTTGTGGCGGGTTATTTCCAGAATTCCTGGCTGGACAAGTTCGCTTCTTTGCTGTCTGTGCTGGGCGTGAGCGTCCCGCACTACTGGCTGGGCATGGTCCTGGTGATTGTGTTTTCGTCGATCCTCATGTGGCTGCCGCCCGGTGGCGCTGGGCCGGGTGGTTCAAGCCAGTGGGTGTGGGACTGGGAGCACGTCAAGCACATGCTCTTGCCCGCCATCACCATGAGCGTGATCCCGATGGGCATCATTGCGCGCACCGTGCGGGCCTTGGTGGCCGACATCCTGGCGCAAGAGTTCATTGTTGGTTTGCGGGCCAAGGGACTCACCAATTTGGGTATTTTTTGGCATGTTGTCAAAAACGCCGCCCCCACAGCCCTAGCGGTGATGGGCTTGCAGCTGGGTTATTTGCTCGGGGGCTCGATCTTGATCGAGACGGTTTTTTCCTGGCCTGGCACCGGCTTTTTGCTCAACTCGGCCATTTTCCAGCGCGACTTGCCTTTGCTCCAAGGCACGATCTTGGTGCTGGCCATGTTTTTTGTGGTACTCAACCTCATCGTGGATGTGATCCAGACCTTGCTGGACCCTCGCATTGCACGCGCTTGACTCTGACCCCAAGGAATTGACATGACTTCATTGAATGCGGCCGCCAGCCCGGTGCTTCCGCTGGTGTATGAGCGCTCTGCCGGTTATTGGGAAACCGTGGGGCGTCGTTTTTTGCGCGACAAAGTGGCCGTGGGGGCTGCTTTGGTGGTGCTGTTTTTGATGGTGCTGGCTGTTTTAGGTCCCTGGCTGGCGCCCATGGACCCTTACCAGTCATCCATGCTCAAACGCCTCAAACCCATTGGCTTTGAAGGCCACCCCTTGGGTACCGACGAGTTGGGCCGAGACATGCTCAGTCGCTTGATGGTGGGGGCCAAACTGTCCTTGTTCATGGGCATCACACCCGTGATTTGCGCTTTTTTCATTGGCTCGCTGATCGGCATCACAGCCGGTTACACCGGTGGTTGGGTCAACAGCGTGATGATGCGCACCATCGACGTGTTTTATGCCTTTCCTTCGGTGTTGTTGGCCATCGCCCTGTCGGGTGCTTTGGGGGCGGGCATCACCAACTCCCTGATTTCCTTAACGATTGTGTTCATTCCGCCGCTGGCCCGTGTGGCCGAGAGTGTGACCACACAAATTCGAGGGCGTGATTTTGTCGAAGCGGCCAGGGCCTCAGGCGCATCCGCATTCACCATCGTGCGGGTGCATGTGCTGGGCAATGTGCTGGGGCCGATTTTTGTGTACGCCACCAGTTTGATCGCGGTGTCCATGATCCTGGCCTCGGGCCTGAGCTTTTTGGGTCTGGGTGTCAAACCACCCGAGCCAGAGTGGGGCCTGATGCTCAACACCTTGCGCACCGCCATTTACACCCAACCCTGGATTGCCGCTTTGCCCGGGGCGATGATTTTCATGACATCGATTGCTTTTAACCTTTTGGCCGACGGCTTGCGCTCGGCCATGGAAATCAAACAGTGAGGTCCGAATGACAATGGCCAATGATGAGGCGGGTGGATCCAGCCAGCCGATGCTCTCGGTGCGTGGCTTGGTCAAGCACTTTCCACTCAAGAAAGACTTGTTGGGACGTAGCGCTGGCGTGGTGCGCGCCGTGGATGGGGTGAGCTTTGATGTGTTCAAGGGCGAGACCCTGGGCGTGGTGGGCGAGTCTGGTTGCGGCAAGTCGACCACGGCACGTTTGCTCATGCAGCTGATCACCCCTGACCAGGGTGAATTGGTGTTCGATGGCCAGACGGTGGGCAGCAAGTCGCTGCCTTTGAAGGACTATCGCCGTCAGGCCCAAATGGTGTTCCAAGACAGCTACGCGTCCTTGAACCCACGCTTGACCATGGAAGACTCGATCGCATTTGCCCCCATGGTGCACGGACTGCCCGAGCGCGAGGCCATTGACCGGGCGCGTGACTTGCTCGAACGTGTGGGGTTGGCGCCGCAGCGCTTTGCTGAGCGTTACCCGCATGAGCTGTCGGGTGGGCAAAGGCAGCGGGTCAACATTGCCCGGGCCTTGGCCTTGCAGTCGCGGTTGATCATCTTGGACGAAGCGGTTTCTGCCCTGGACAAGTCGGTGGAAGCGCAGGTGCTGAACCTCTTGCTCGACTTGAAAGAGGCGTTTGGTCTGACCTACATCTTCATCAGCCACGACCTGAATGTGGTGCGCTACATGAGCGACCGGGTGATGGTGATGTACTTGGGCCAAGTGGTGGAAGTGGGCGACAGTGAAACCCTGTTCAAGCATGCCGCGCACCCCTACACACAAGCCTTGCTCTCGTCTATTCCCACACTGGACCCGGATCGGCGCACCGAAACTCCCCCCTTGGCGGGCGACCCGCCCAACCCCATCAACCCGCCCAGCGGCTGCCGTTTTCACACCCGCTGTGTGCACGCCCAAGCCATTTGCAGCGAAAAGATGCCGGTGCTGGCCCAAGCCCAACACGGTCAGCAAGTGGCCTGCTGGATGCATGTGGCAGGTGCTGCGCACACCGGTGCACCCGCAGCGCAAAGCATGGTCAAACCTTCGGAGGTCGCGGCATGAAACCCGATACGCCTACACCCGCCTATGTGGACATCCGCCAGCTGCATGTCACCTTCACTGGCGGTAAAAAACCTGTTCAGGCCGTCTCGGGCGTGGACTTGCGCGTGCAGCGCGGCGAAGTGGTTGCCCTGATTGGCGAGTCAGGCTCTGGCAAGAGCGTCACCTTGCGCACCGTGCTGCGTTTGCATGCCGAAAAGAAAACCCAAATCACGGGGCAAATTCGGGTGGGCGATCAGGATGTGCTCACGCTCTCGCAGGACCAGCTCAGCCGCTTCCGTGGGCGTGTGGCGTCCATGATTTTTCAAGAGCCCTTGCTGGCGCTGGACCCGGTCTATAGCGTGGGCCAGCAAATCATCGAGACCATTCGCCGTCATGAAAATGTGAGCGAGGAAACGGCCAGGCAGCGGGCTTTGTCTTTGTTTGAACGGGTGCGCATTCCCAGCCCAGAGCGTCGCTTGCAGGCTTATCCGCATGAGATGTCCGGCGGCATGCGCCAACGCGCCATGATTGCCTTGGCCTTGGCTTGCCAACCCCAACTCTTGCTGGCCGATGAGCCCACCACCGCGCTGGACGCGACGGTGCAAATCCAGATCTTGTTGCTCTTGCGCGAGCTGCAAAAAGAGATGGGTTTGTCGGTGATTTTTGTCACGCACGACATTGGCGCAGCGGTCGAGGTGGCCGATCGGATTGCCGTGATGTATGCCGGCCGCATAGTGGAGGAGGGGCCTGCCCGCACCCTGATGCGTGAGCCCCGTCACCCCTACACCCGTGCGTTGCTGCAAAGCCGCGCTGACGGGGCATTGGCCAAAGGCCAGCGCCTGGAAACGATTGCCGGCTCACCGCCTGATTTGACGAACCTGCCAGAGGGCTGCGCCTTTGCCAGCCGTTGCAAGGTGGCGGTGCCTGAATGCTCGGCCACACGCCCTGAGGTCACCTGGCTGGCCGATGGCCACAGTGTGCGTTGCTTGTTGGCCCAGCCTCAGTCGCAGTCTCAGCCCAATTCTCAGCAACCAGCCTGATCAATGGGCCTGATCATTTTTTCAAAGTGAGTTGAACATGAGCCAACACACCGATGCCCTGTGGGACAACGCCCACGCCTTCATGCCTTACCCCGCCAGCCCCGTGGCCCATGCGGCCACAGGTCCATTGTCGGGCCTGAGCTTTGCGGCCAAAGACATTTACAACGTCAAGGGTTACCCCACCAGTGGTGGTCAACCCATGCTCATGGCTCTGTGGGGCGTTCAAGACCGAACGGCCCCGGTGGTGCAAAGCTTGCTCGACGCCGGTGCCCGCTTTGTCGGCAAAACGGTCACCGACGAGTTGGCGTTTTCCATGAATGGTCAAAACGCCCATTACGGTGCGCCGATCAACGGCGCGGTGGCCGAACGCATCAGCGGCGGGTCTTCTTCGGGCTCGGCGTCTGCCGTGTCCAACCGTTTGTGCGATTTTGCTTTGGGCTCTGACACCGGCGGCTCGGTGCGAGCCCCCGCCAACCATTGCGGTTTGGTCGGCATGCGGCCCAGCCACGGGCGCATCAGTTTGCAAGACACCATGGCCTTGTCGCCCAGCCTGGACACCTGCGGCTGGTTTGCCCGCGATGTGCCCACCTTTGCCCGTGTAGCGAATGTCTTGTTGGGTGACGATGCGCAGCCCTTGCCTGAACAAATTCGCTTGCTGGCCCCAACCGACATGTGGGCGCTGGCCACGCCGGGAGCCCTCAAAGCCCTCAAGCCAGTGCGTCAAAAAATTGAGCAATGTTTGGGCAAGGCCAAACCGATTCGAGTCATGAACGAAGACATGGACACCATGTACTGGCATTTCCGCGCCATTCAGGGGCGCGAGGCTTGGGATGTGCATGGCGGTTTTCTTCGGCGTTTTCAGCCTGTGCTGGGGGCTGCGGTGGCACA
This sequence comes from Limnohabitans sp., assembly GCA_021731425.1. Classification (GTDB taxonomy): domain Bacteria; phylum Pseudomonadota; class Gammaproteobacteria; order Burkholderiales; family Burkholderiaceae_C; genus Limnohabitans_A. The sequence continues at coordinate 8,676 of JAKFXJ010000340.1, forward strand.
GCGCTTTGACTGGTCGTCCAAAGTCACCGACGAGCAGGTGGCCAAGGCGAGGGCTTTTCGCGAAGTTTGGCGCACGCACATGCAGCAGATTTTGGGCACCGACGGCGTGCTCTTGATGCCCACCATGCCCGATGTGGCTCCTTGGATTCGTCAAACCGATGCCGAGCTGGAAACCTACCGCAACCGGGCCACCAGCTTGTTGTGTGTGTCGGGCATGGCCGGTTTGCCGCAAGTGAGCTTGCCTCTGGCCAGCCATCAGGGCGCACCCTTGGGCATCTCTTTGGTGGGGCCAGAAGGCTCCGATCGCAGTCTGGTCAAACTGGCGGAACACATCCACCGCGCCTGGTCCTGAAACCCGCAGTGTCATCCCATGCGAGCGGCTTCAAAGGGGACTCAGGCGCACGCTCAAAGGCAGTGAATGAATCTCGCAATCTTCGGTCGGGCCTTGGCGCTCCAGCACCAAAAAGGCCCCTTTGTCCAAGGCCATCAGGGGGTGATGCCAGGTGCCTTTGTGCAGCGTAAAGCCCTGCTGACCCGAGACCTCAAAGCACTTGAGCGTGCGAAGGTCGGGCTGGTCTTGCCCCAATGCCACCAGCAAACGACAGCGTGCACCCGTCAACGGCACAAAAGTCTGGCTGCCGCGTTGGTGCCGCTCCAGCATGTGACAAGGGCCTTCGGGGTTTTGCGCCAGCGCATGAAACACCGCCAAGACCGCCTGTCCATCATCGCCCGCCAAGTCCAGCCCGCCGGGCAAATTGAGTCGCCCGCTGGTGCCTTGGTTGATGCTGTGCTGAGCCGGCGCAAACAAATTCAACACCTCGCCATAGGGCGAGAAAGCGTCTGCGCTCAGAGGCTGACAAGCCACAATGCCCGAAGGCTGATCGGTGTTCATGGAATGACGGGGTTGCATGGGGGTGCACCATGATAGATGAAGCTGGGCACGGTCACCATGACGCCGCAGGCGTGCAAATCACAGGCGCAGACCGCGTCTACGAAGCCATTTACCAGGCCGTTTTGGAACGCCGACTGTCCCCGGGTGAGCGCCTGCGTGAGCAAGAGCTGGCCGAGCAGTTCAATGTGTCACGCACCTTGGTGCGCCAAGCGCTGCAACGTCTGGCCCAAGAGCAAGTCATCGAGTTGCTGCACAACCGGGGCGCACGCGTGCCCATACCCAGTCTGGAAGATGCCGGCAGTGTTTTTGATGCCCGCAGGGTGGTGGAGTGCGAAGTGGCCAGGCAACTGGCCGGACGGCTGAGCGACGAACAACTGCAGACCTTGCAGACTTTGGCCACCTCTGAAGCCGAGGCCGATCGCCAAGGCGAGCACGCGCTGGCCATTCGTCTTTCGGGCGAGTTTCACCAAGCCATGGCCCGCATGCATGGCAACCCGGTCTTGACCCGTTGGCTCAACGGCTTGCTGCCCACCACCTCCTTGCTCATGTCGCACTTCAAACGCCAAGGCGGGCAAGTGTGTGTGGCCCATCGCCATGTGGACCTGATTGCAGCCTTGCAAAAAAGTCCCGCATCGGCAGGCGCTGAAATGCGCAAACACCTCAACGAACTCGAACAGTCCCTGACGGCTCCAATGACCCCGCGCCGACAATTGCGCGATGTCTTTCAAGCCTACCGGGACAGCCCTGAATGAACCCCCTTGGAGATCCCCCCATGAAGCCGAGTCCCGACACCTTGCCCGCCCTTCGCATCGACGCCAACCGCTTGTGGCAATCGCTCATGACGCTGGCCCAAATCGGTGGCACCGACAAAGGCGGTGTCTGTCGCCTGGCCTTGACCGAGCTGGACCGCCAAGGCCGCGACTTGGTCACGTCCTGGGCACGCGAAGCGGGCATGACGGTCACGGTCGATCAAATCGGCAACGTCTTCATGCGCCGGGCAGGGCGACAGCCCGACTTGCCGCCCATCATGACCGGCAGCCACATCGACACCCAGCCCACAGGGGGCAAGTTCGACGGCAACTACGGCGTGCTGGCCGGGCTGGAGGTGGTGCGATGCCTGAACGACCACGGCATCGAAACCGAGGCCCCCATCGAGGTGGCTTTTTGGACCAATGAGGAAGGCTCGCGCTTTGTGCCGGTGATGATGGGCTCGGGCGTTTTTGCGGGCGCGTTTTCGCTGGAACACGCTTACAAAGCCCAAGACCAAGAGGGCAAAACCGTGCTCGAGGAGTTGCAGCGGATTGGCTATGTCGGCACCGAGGTGCCGGGGCAGCACCCCATTGGGGCGTACTTCGAGACCCACATCGAACAAGGCCCGGTGCTCGAAGACGCGGACGTGACCATCGGTGTGGTCAGCGGCTCCTTGGGCATCCGTTGGTTTGACTGCATTGTCACAGGCATGGAAGCCCACGCGGGCCCCACCCCCATGGCCCTGCGCCGTGATGCCCTGCAAGTAGCCACACACTTGATGCAAGCCGTCGTGAGCATCGCCCACCAGCACGTACCCCACGCCAGGGGCACGGTGGGCATGGTGCATCTGCACCCCAACAGCCGCAACGTCATTCCGGGGCGGGTCAAGTTCAGCATCGACCTGCGCAACAACACCGACGCCGGGGTGGAGGCCATGGCCGATGAAGTCAAAGCCTTGGCGCAAAGTTTGCAGGACAGCACAGGCCTGCGCATCGAGCTGAACTTGGTGTCAAGCTTTCCGGCGCAACCCTTCCATCCGGCGTGTGTGCAGGCGGTGTCTGCCGCTGCTGCGCAGCTGGGTTACAGCCAAATGCCGGTGGTCTCAGGTGCTGGGCACGATGCCATCTACACCGCCCGTTTGGCCCCAAGCGGGATGATTTTTATTCCCTGTAAAGACGGCATCAGCCACAACGAAATCGAAGACGCCAAGCCCGAGCACATCGAAGCGGGCTGCAACGTGCTGCTGCACGCCATGCTGGGCCAAGCGAGGGTGGCGCCTGCGCGCTGAAGCCTAGACTGTCAGCAGTGCGATGGGCTGGGATGACCTGGCACGCGACTCAAGCCACAGGCAGTCGAATCGGCTGCCCTGCCTCGAGTAAATTCATGACCTGCTGCATGACCTGCGGACCAGAGGCCGAGTAGGGATCGAAGTCAGGGTGTTGCAGTCTGACCATGGGGTCGTCCACCGACAGGTGCACCAGCGCCATGGACCATTGGCCGAAGCGGCGTTCGTGGATTTCTTCGTAGTGCAGGATCTCCATGTCCTGGTGGCGTTTGTCGGCGCTGATGCGGCGGTACAAGGCATTCACGCGGCTGCGCTCGCCCTCAATCACCTGAAAGAAAAAGCCCTGACCTTGGCACAGCACCCCGGTGATGCCTTGTGCGGGGTTGTTGGCTTGTGCTTGCGCCAGGATGGTGGTGGTCATCGTGGTGGTTTGTGGGCCGACGGCGCGGCTCACGTACAGCAGGCGCACGTTGATGCTGTGGCTGGGAACCCTCATGGTCTAGTGCTCATGAGTTTTGACGCAAGGCGTTACGGTCCAGACGCTCGGTTTCGCGGCGTTCAAACAAGTTCAGCATCCAGGCCACGCGCTGGGGCATGGCCCGGTTTGGAAAGTACGCTTTATTGCCAGTTTGCTGCGCGGCGTCGCGGCAGCCTTGCACCAGGCCCACGATGGCCGCCAAGGGTGCTGGGCTGTGGTCGGCCACACGGATCCAGTGCACCTGGGTCCAGGCGCTGGCCAGCAGCATGAGCTTGCGTGTGGTGCTGACCACGGTGCGTTTGTTCACAGAGTCCAGGCCTTCGCGGCGCAGTTGGTGACCGATCTCGGCGTAGATCATGCTGGCGGCGCAAATGGCGGCGCGGCAGTCGGGCGGCAGGGCGGCTATGCCCGAATGCGCTTGCTTGTAAAGGCGGTCGGCCTCGTCCAGCAAACGCGCCACCACCTGCGCGATGGCGGGGGTGAAGGTGGGCTGGGCCATCCAGGCTTCGGGCTGAACACCGGCTTCGATCAGCCAGCGGCGCGGCAGGTACAGGCGGCCGATGCTGGCGTCGTGCCCGACGTCGCGGGCAATGTTGGTCAGCTGCATGGCCACGCCCAGCTCGCAGGCGCGGGCCAAGGTGTCCATGCTTTGTGGGCCCATGATCCAGCTCATCATCGCGCCCACACTGCCCGCCACGCGGGCGCCATAGGCGTGCAGGTCTTCGATGCTGTCGTAGCTGCGGCCCCCGGCGTCCCAGGCAAAGCCTTCGATGAGTGCGTCCAGCAAATGGCGCGGCAGTTTGTACTGCTGCACCACCAGGCTCAGCGCGTGGTCTTCGACATGGTCGTGCGGGGTGCTCGCATAGATGGCGTCCAGGCGCTCTTGCAGCACATCGAGCGGGGTATCGCCCGCAGCAGCTTCGTCCACCAGGTCGTCGGCCACGCGGCAAAACGCGTACAAAGCGATGGCCGCTGTGCGCACCCGCGGCGGCAGCAAGCGGCTGGCTGCAAAAAAGGTTTTGGAGCCGCCCTGCATCATGGCCACGCAGGCCTGCAGGTCTTGTGAATCGAAGTCGAGTTCTTGCAAACTCACGGCGTTGGGTGTGCGATCAGGCGTTGACATGGGGGACCACCGTTTCCAAAGCTTTGGCCGACATGAGCACACCCGGCACGCCTGCGCCCGGGTGGGTGCTGGCACCCACCACAAACAGACCCGGCACATCCTCGCTGCGGTTATGCGGACGGAACCACGCGCTTTGCAGCAGCAGAGGTTCCAGGCCAAATCCAGCGCCTTTGTAGGACCACAAGTTGTCTTGAAAATCTTGTGGTGTGCTGACCTTGCTGGTCACGATGCAGTCGCGCAGACCGGGCAAGACGCTGGCTTCCAGGCTTTCGGCAATGGCTGCGCGGTAGGTCTCGGCAAAGGCGGGCCAGTCGGTGCCGCTGTCCAAGTGCGGCACGGGCGAGAGCACATAAAAGGTGTCGCAACCTTCTGGGGCCAGCGAGGAGTCGGTGGCGGTAGGGCGGTGCAAATACAGGCTGAAGTCCTCGGCCAGCTTGTGCTTGTTGAAGATGTCTTGCAGCAAGCCTTTGTAGCGTGGGCCCAGCACCATCATGTGGTGCGGCACATCGGGGTATTGTTTGGAGGTGCCGAAGTACCAGACAAACAAACCCATGGAGTACTTGCCGTTGGCGATCTTGCGGTCGGTCCACACGCGGCGGTGTTCGGGGGCCACCAGGTTTTTGTAGGTCCAGGCGGTGTCGCCGTTGCTCACCACGATGTCGGCGGGCACGAACTCGCCGTTTTGCAGTTCGACACCACAAGCGCGGCCGTTTTCGATGCGGATTTGTGTGACGGGTGCGTTGCAGCGCAGCGGCACGCCGCGTTCTTCCAGCAGGCTGACCAAGCCTTTCACAATCGCTCCGGTACCGCCCATGGCCGAGTGAACACCCCAGGTGCGCTCCAGCGAATTGATGAGCGCATAAGCACAGGTCACGGCAAAGGGGTTGCCACCGATCAACAGCGGGTGAAAGCTCATCACGATGCGCAGCTTGTCGTTGCGCATGTGTTTGGCCACCAGGCTGTAGAGGCTGCGCCAAGCGCCCATGCGCAAGAAGTCGGGGATGGCGGCCATCAGGTCGCTGACCTTGTCAAAGGCCATGTCGCCCATGCCTTCAAAACCCAGGGTTTTGCAGCGCTCGGCTTCTTCCAAAAAGCGCTCGTAGCCGGGCAGGTCATCGGGTTCGAAGCGGGCCACTTCGGCGCGCATGTGCTCGGGGTCGCCGTTGTAGTCAAACCAGGTGCCGTCTGAAAAACGCACGCGGTAAAACGGGTCCATGGCCACCAGCTTCACGTCGCCCGCAAAACTTTTGCCACACAGCGCCCAAAGCTCTTCGAGCAAAAAGGGCGCGGTGATGATGGTCGGGCCCGCATCAAACGTGAAGCCATCTTGGTGGTGCACATAGGCGCGGCCACCGGGGGCATCGAGTTTTTCAAAGACCTTGACCTCGTAGCCCTTGACGCTCAGGCGAATCGCGGCGGCCAGCCCGCCAAAACCGCTGCCAATGACCACCGCCACCGGGCGCTGGCGCAGTTGGGACGGGGCGCCCAGCTCTGGGCCTTGCGGCGAGACGGGGATGCCGAAACCTTCGGTGCGGTAAGCATGGGTGGTGGTGTTCATGGGGGCCTTCAAGGGGGTGTGGTCAAAGCCGGTTTGGTGGTCTGGCCCATGGCCCAACCCCACAGCCGCTCCAGTGGCCAAGGAAAAATCATGATGACGTGTTCAACAATCGCGAGGCCCAGCAAAGTGGCCAGCATGACCCAACCGGTGGTGATGGCCACCGCGCCTTGTTGGGCGAGCCAGACCAGCCAGAACCAGGTGCCCATGGCCACGCCCATCGACAGCACGAACCACAGCGACATGCCGCGTGTGGTTCGGAAATAACTGGCCAGGTACTTGAGGTGATCGGGCAGATATTGCGCGCCGTTTTGTGGCACGCCAAAAAACAAATTCAATTTGGCCGACAGGCGCATGCACCACAGCATCGCAAAGGTGCAAATGGCCACATGGCTGGGCTGATGCTCTTGCATCCACCAGAGCACGGCGAAGTTGGCCAACAAAGCCAGCTCGTGGTAGAGCATGACCTGCACCGACTGCACAAATCGTGGCCAGCCCGTGGCGCCCGCATCCAATGGCGTTTTGCGCGGGCCGGTGATCCAACCGGTCAAAAAGGCCAGCTCGTGCCAGCCCCACATGAGGATCACGCTGCCAAAGGCGAGGTAGGCGTTGAATACGCTGACCTCTTGCATGCTGTGGGCCACGCCCCAAAAACTCAAAGCCAAAAGCACCGTCCAGCCGGCCAGGCTGAAACGGAAGCTGCGCGCAGGCAGCCGGTCGAGCCACAAAATCACGCCCGTGCCGAGCCACCAGCACAGGGCCGTGAAAACGCAAGCCCAGACGACTTCATTCACCATGCCGGTTCCATGCGCACCTGGGGCGACAGGTCTTGTTGAATCACCGGCATGAAGTACAGGCGGGCAAAGGTGGCGGCGGCTTTGACGGCGCACACGCCTTGCTGCAATTTACCCACCACACCGCCGCGGGCCTTGGCTTTTTCCATCGCTTGTGACAAGGCAAACAGGCGCTCCAGGCCACGGCGGAAGTCGGGGTTGTCGGTGTCGAGCGCCAGCGGGAAGACCTGCTTGGTGATCTCGGTGGTGATGCGGAACACCTGGTAGTCGTATTCGCTGGAATCCAGACCCATGGCTTCGTGCAGCATGGGGCGGGTGTGGTCACGCACGTACATGGTGGCGTACACGGCCAGCAAGAAAAAGCGAATCCAGAGCTTGTTGCCGCCGCTTAGCAACTTGGGGTTGGCGCGCATGATCAGCGCAAACGATTCGCCGTGGCGGAACTCGTCGTTGCACCACAGCTCGAACCAGCGAAAGATGGGGTGAAAGCGTTTTTCGGGGTGCTTTTCGAGCTGGCGGAAGATGGTGATGTAGCGGGCGTAGCCGATTTTTTCGGACAAGTAGGTCGCGTAGTAAATGTATTTGGGCTTAAAGAAGGTGTACTTCTTGGTGCGCTTCAAATTGCCCAGGTCAATGCCCAAGTTGAAGTCGCGCAGCGACAGGTTGATGAAGCCCGCATGGCGCGACTCGTCGCGAGCGAGATACGTCATGAGCTGCTTGATGTCGGGGTTGGTGACGTTCTTGCGGATCTCGTTGTAGAGCACACAACCCGAAAACTCCGACGTGAGGGAGCTCACCAAAAAGTCCATG
>JAKFXJ010000329.1 GCA_021731425.1 Limnohabitans sp.
GAGCATATGCACGCCATGCACAATCTTAGTATTCGGTCATTGGTTAAATGCGCTGAGTTGATGAGCATTGACTATGCTAATTGGGAAGAATTTGCTGTTAATGGTCTTGTGAAAATTTGAAAGAGAAAATAATGGATGACATTGTAAAATTATCTAATGGAATGACTGTTACATGGGATGAGTTTTCAAAATGGTCAGAAAACAAGCAGCGATGCAATCTTGATAATAAAAATATCGGATCAAAAAGAACAGAGGAGCAGCGATTAAAAATAAAAAACTCCAGGATTGAATCAATCAATAATGGTCGAGTTATTTGCGCCAAAGGTGCAGATGATTCCTCAAGCAGAAAAATAATTACTCCACTTGGTGTATTCGGATCAGTAGGACTCGCAGCTATTGCACATGCTACGACAAGACAGACGATGCAAAGATGGCTGAGTGATATCAGAAATACTGGTATTTTTATGTATGAAGATAAATCATTTGAAAATAAGAGGGAATTAAAGCCATTCAAAACACGAGGTAGAAAAATTTCAACACCTATGGGACAATTTAATTCAGTACTTGAGGCTGGACTTGCACTAGGCATTCATGGTGGAAAAATGAATCGACTTTTAAAAGACCGCACTATTAAAGATTATTACTATTTAGATGACCCTAAGTAAGCTCAAGCAAGCTCAACTGCCCGTCGTAGCATGTCGTCATTGTCATCAACGTAAACGGCGGTAACTGAGGGATTTCTGTGGCCCATCAAGCGCATCAAAACTCGCAAGCCCACACCCTGGCTTGCGATGTAGGTGGCATAGGTGCGGCGACCGCAGCTACTGATTCCATCAACCAAAACAAATTCGATTAACCTTGAACCATGGACTTGTGCTCGATTACTGGTGCGCCTAAAGGGGTCAGGTCAGAATGAAAAAAGCCACTGACCGAAATCAGTGGCTTTTCCATTTGTTGGTAGGGCGTGACAGACTTGAACTGTCGACCAAAGGATTCTGGTTTGTGTAGCTTTCACTACTCCCTGGACTATGCCTTCACCATGGCTTGCGCTTTAGGTGGACGCCGTCTAGTCTCTACACGTTCAGGGTGCTTTCGCACCTAGCTTCGCTCGGCATTGGCATATGCATCACTGCACTTAGCTTTCACCGAATTTGACGTCATTCACACGAGGAGTTTCCTACCTCGGTGCACAATTTTCATGAGTCCTCTGCTCTAACCAACTGAGCTAACGCCCCTTAAAACATACTGATTCTAGGCTCTAGACCACTCCAACTTTCCTGCTTAAATTTTCAGCAAAGTGTGGAAGCGGTGTGGAAGCAAATTTTCGTCACTGTGGCGTTCTTACCTGTTGATTTCATTGAGGATTTTTAGACAACTTAAGTTCTTAACTTGTTTATGAGTCCTCTGCTCTAACCAACTGAGCTAACGCCCCCACCGAAGCAGTGATTGTAGTGGCCCGCAGGGGCTTATTTGGACTGGCTCAGCGCGTTGCTGACCAGGCGCGAGGTGATGTTGACGATCTGGATCATGCGGTCGTAGGGCATGCGCGTTGGGCCGATCACGCCCAAGGTGCCGACGATCTGACCATCCACCTCGTAGGGCGAGCTGACCACCGACAACTCTTGCATGGGCACGATCTGGCTTTCGCCGCCGATGTAGATGCGCACGCCTTCGGCTTGGCTGGACACGTCCAGCAAGCGCATGAGCTGGGTTTTTTGCTCAAACAGATCAAAGGCTCGGCGCAAATGGCCCATGTCGCTGGAAAAGTCACTCACCGACAGCAGGTTGCGCTCGCCCGCAATCACCACTTCGTTCTGGTCTTCGGCCAACGCCTCGGTGCTAACCTGTACAGCCGCTTGCATGAGTGTGGCGATTTCGCTTTGCAGGCTGACCAGCTCTTGCTGGACCCGGCTGCGCACCTGTTCAATGGCCATGCCCGCGTAGTGGGTGTTGAGGAAATTCGAGGTCTCGATCAGCTGGCTTTGAGAGTAATCCGTCTCGGTAAACAGGATGCGGTTTTGTACGTCGCCTTCGGGCGAGACGATGATGACCAGCAAGCGCCGCTCGGACAGTCGCAAAAATTCGATGTGCCGAAACACCGAGGGCCTGCGCGGCGTCATGACCACGCCCACAAAATGCGACAGGTTGGACAGCAAGTTGGCAGCACTGGCAATCACTTTTTGCGGCTGGTCGGGCGTGAGCGCCGGGGTGTCCAGGCCGTCGCGCTGCACTGTGAGCATGGTGTCCACAAACAGGCGGTAGCCCCGGCTGGTGGGGATGCGCCCGGCCGAGGTGTGGGGGCTGGCGATCAGGCCCAGCTCTTCCAGGTCGGACATCACGTTGCGGATGGTGGCGGGTGACAAATCCAGACCCGAAGCCTTGGAGAGCGTGCGCGAGCCCACAGGCTGGCCGTCCGCAATATAGCGTTCCACCAGGGCTTTGAGCAATAACTTGGCACGATCGTCTAGCATGCGGTCATTTTAATGATGTAATTTGCGAATGAGATCCAAGTTCCGTCACGTTGCGCTTTTTGGCAAATACAACACCGCCGCCCACGGTGGGGCGCTGGAGAGTTCGCGCCGCGCTTTGGATGAGGTGGCGCAGTTTTTGACGCGACAAGGCTGCGATGTCGTACTGGACAAAGAAACCGCCCTTCACACAGGGCTGACTCACTACCATGTTCTGGAAATGGACGAGATTGGTACGCAGTGCGATCTCGGCCTGGTGATCGGGGGTGACGGCACCATGTTGGGCATTGGCCGACAAATGGCCCGCCATGGTCTGCCCCTGATGGGCATCAACCAAGGGCGACTGGGTTTTATCACCGATATCCCCCTGCAAAGCTACCAGGACGTGCTGCTGCCCATGCTGCAGGGCCACTACCAAACCGAAAACCGCAGCTTGCTGCATGCCCAGGTATTGCGCGACCACCGGTGTGTTTTCAGCGCCTTGGCCATGAACGATGTGGTGGTCAACCGAGGCGGCTCTTCGGGCATGGTGGAGCTCAAAGTCGAGGTGGATGGCCATTTTGTATCCAACCAACGCGCCGACGGTCTGATCATCGCCACGCCCACAGGCTCCACCGCCTATTCGCTGTCGGTGGGCGGGCCCCTGATGCACCCAGCCATTGGCGGTTGGGTCATGGCTCCTATCGCGCCACACACCCTGTCCAACCGGCCCATTGTGTTGCCCGAATCCTGTGAAATCAGCATCGAGATCGTGGCAGGACGCTACGTGAGCGCCAACTTTGACATGCAATCGCTGGCGGACCTGATTTTGGGCGACCGGATCATGGTCAAACGCTCCGAGCACACGGTGCGGTTTTTGCACCCAGCAGGTTGGAATTATTTCGACACCTTGCGCAAAAAAATGCATTGGAATGAGGGCGCTTAAACCGTGGCACTGACGCACATCACCCTGCGCGACTTTGTGATCGTGCACGAACTGGAGCTGGACCTGAGCTCAGGCTTCAGTGTGTTGACGGGCGAGACCGGGGCGGGCAAGTCCATTTTGATCGACGCTTTACAGCTGGCTTTGGGGGCCCGTGCCGAATCGGGCGTGGTGCGCGAAGGCGCCAGCCGTTGCGAGGTGTGTGCCGAGTTCGAGCCCACTCCCGCCATTGCGGCCTGGATCGAAGAAGCAGGCTTTGAGGCCAGCGCCGACTTGCTGCTGCGCCGCACTGTAGACACCACCGGAAAAAGCCGCGCCTGGATCAACGGCAGCCCCGCCACCGCCACACAACTGCGCGAGCTGGGCGAGCAACTCCTCGACATCCACGGCCAGCACGCTTGGCAAAGCCTGACCAGACCGGACGCGGTGCGCGGCCTGCTCGACGCCTACGCAGGCATCGACACACGGCCCCTCAAAGCCGCTTGGCACACTTGGCGGCAAGCCCAGCAAAGCTTGGCCGATGCGCAGCAAGCGCAAAGCACCTTGGCCAACGAACGCGAGCGGCTGGCCTGGCAAATTGGCGAGCTGGAAAAGCTCAACCCGCAAACGGACGAGTGGCAAGAGCTCAGCACCCAGCACAGTCGGCTGGCCAACGCACAAGCCTTGATCGACGGGGCCAACCAAGGCACGCTGCTGCTTGAAGGCGATGAGGACGGCGGCGCTTTGCGCCAGCTGTCCCGCACCATCCAGACCCTGCAGTCGCTCGGGCGGTTTGAGCCCGAGTTCAACGCCTTGGCCGATGTGCTGGTCTCTGCCCAGGCCCAGGCCGAAGATGTGGCCCACAGCTTGCACGCCTATTTGCGCAAAACCGACCTGGACCCGGCCCAGCTGGCCCACCTGGATGAGCGCATGGGCCTGTGGCTGTCGCTGGCCCGGCGTTACAAGAAAACCCCTGACGAATTGCCACTGACCTTGCAGGGCTGGCGCCAAGAGATGGCCCAGCTCGATGCCGCCGCTGACCTGGACACCTTGCAAAAAGCCGCCAACGCGGCACAAACCGCCTGCACACAAGCGGCCAAAGCCGTCTCGCGTCAGCGCCAGCAAGCGGCCAAGCCCCTGGCCCAAGCGGTCAGCAACGCCATGCAGCAGTTGGGCATGCAAGGCGGCCGGTTTGAGGTGCAGCTGCAAACCCTGGATGCACCTGCACAACACGGTCTGGAAGAAGTGAGCTTTTTAGTGGCCGGGCACGAGGGCAGCACGCCCCGGCCCGTGGGCAAAGTGGCCTCGGGCGGCGAACTCTCGCGCATCGCGCTGGCCATTGCGGTCACCACCAGCGAACTGGGCGAAGCCGGGACCTTGATCTTTGACGAGGTGGACTCGGGTGTCGGCGGCGCTGTGGCTGAGACCGTGGGCCGATTGATGAAACAACTGGGCCAACACCGCCAGGTGCTGGCTGTGACCCACCTGCCCCAAGTGGCGGCTTGCGCCGACCAGCACCTGCTGGTGAGCAAAGCCGCAGCACAAGGCCAGGTCAGCAGCCAGGTACGCGGCGTGAGCGGCGAAGAGCGTGTGAGTGAAATTGCCCGCATGCTGGGCGGCGAAAAGTTGTCCGCCACCACCTTGGCCCACGCCCGCGAAATGCTGGGCGCCCCAACACCCCAACCGCACGCCCAACCCACTGGCCGCAAAGCCGCACAAAGCTGAGCATGGACATCATCCTCATCACCGGCATGTCCGGCTCTGGCAAATCGGTGGCGCTGCACGCGCTCGAAGACGCGGGCTATTACTGCGTGGACAATTTGCCGCCCGAGCTGCTCATCCCCTTTGTCAAACTCGAAGAACAGCACAAAGAGCAACGCCTGGCCATTGCGATCGATGTGCGCAGCGCCAATTCATTGCACCTGATGCCCGAGCAAATGAACCTGCTGCGCGACATGGGCATGTCGGTGAAATCGGTGTTTTTGGACGCCAATTTGGACACCTTGCAGCGCCGCTATTCAGAAACACGGCGCAAGCACCCTTTGTCGGGCGGCAGCAAACCACAAAGCGACAAAGCGTTGCTGGAAACCATCCAGCTGGAGCGGGAGCTGCTGTCTGATTTGCGTGAGCGGGCCCACGTCATCGACACCAGTTTGTTGCGCTCGGCCCAGCTGCAAACTTACATCAAGACCCTGGTCAGCACCCCATCGGCCCAGTTGACGCTGGTCTTTGAATCCTTTGGCTTCAAGCGCGGCATTCCCACCGATGCTGACTATGTGTTTGATGTGCGCATGCTGCCCAACCCGCATTACGAAAGCACGCTGCGGCCGCTGACCGGGCGCGACGAACCGGTGCAGGCTTACCTTCGCCAGTCCGAAGAATTCGTGCAGATGCAGCTGCAGATCGAAGGTTTTTTGAAGCAGTGGATTCCCGCCATCGAGCGCGACCACCGCAGCTACGTGACGGTGGCCATTGGCTGCACCGGGGGCCAGCACCGCTCTGTCTTCATGGTCGAGCAGCTGGTCCAAAACTTCAGCGAACGTTGGCTCACCCTCAAGCGCCACCGGGAGCTGGACGCGCTTTGAGCCGAAGCGCGTTAAAACCGCGCGTTCACACCGCGCTTTGACCCAGGCCCTTTTCCAGCATGCCAATCACTTCATCGGCAAAGGCCGCATAGCTGATCGGCCCGCCCGGGCGCAACCAAGTGAAGGTCCAGTTGATCATGCCCAGCAGCATCATGGTCAGTGCCGTCTGGTTGGTGGGGGTCAGGCGCTCGGGGTAGGCGCGTTTCATGAACCGGGTCATGGCGGCCACGATGTCGCGCTGGCGGTTCAGGATGAGTTCACGCGGCGACACAGGTCCAGAGACCAGGGCCAGATCGGGCACATCGCTCAAAAACTGCGTGTCATTGAGCAGCGCCGCATGCCGTGTGGCGGAGGTTTCGTATTCCTGCAAAAACGCCCGCACCAGCTCGTGCAAGGTGGCCCGGTCGTCCAGGTCCTTGCGCTGGGCGTTGGCCTCGGTTTGTGCGATCACCGCCAGCAGGCGCTGGGTGTGGCGGTCGAGCAGGTCAAACAAAATCGCCTCTTTGCTGTCGTAGTAGTGGTACAGCCGCGCCTTGGACGTGCCGCAGGCTGCGGCGATCTCGTTCATGCTGGCGGCCGGGTAACTGCGCTGGGCAAAGCATTGCGCGGCGATATCGAGGATCGCGTCGCGCTTGATGTCGTGGGTTGCGGATTTGGGTCTTGCCATGTCGTTCGGGCCTCAAACCGGCCACACCACCCCGTTGTCGTTCAGGATCGCATCCAGGGGCTCATCGTGGTCTTCGGGCTCCAGATCGTCCAGAAAACCGTGGGTGTAGCCCAGGCCAACGGTGTAGGGCTTGGGCTGCAAAGTGGCCAGGGTGCGGTCGTAAAAGCCGCCACCGTAACCCAATCGGTAGCCGCCAATGCCGTAACCCACACAGGGCACAAACAGCAAGGTGGGCACGATGACCTCGGTGTCCTTGGGCTTGGGAATGCCGTAAGCGTCCTCTTCCATCGGGCAGCCGGGGTACCAGGTGTGGAAGGTCAGGGTTTTGTGCTGTTTGTTGACCACCGGCAGGCCAATTTGGCGACGTTGGGGCTCGCCATGAAGCTCACCGTCTTCCTTCCAGCGGTGCAAGGCGGGCAGCGGGTCAAACTCGCCCTTGATGGGCCAATAAGCACCAATCACCGTGTCCGGGCGGTCAAACAACCAAATGCGCATCACGCGCTGCAAGGCTTCGGCCCGCGCCAGGCGGTCCGGCAGGTTCAACCTTTCTTCCACCAAGGCTTTTCTCAAGGCGCGTTTTGCTTCGGCTTTGTCCATAATCGACCCATGAAATTCAGATGCATTTTGACACTGCTGAGCGCCATCGCCATGACAGGCCTGTGGGGCGGGTCTGCCCAAGCCCAAAATCGAGGCGACGAGGTGCTGCTGGAGATGCATCAAGCCTTCCGCAAAAAAGACTCCAACCGCCTGTCTGCCCTGCTGCCCCAGGCCCGTGGCCATGTGCTGGAGCCCCTGGCCGCCTATTGGGACATGCGGGCCCGCCTGGACACCGCCTCCAGCGCTGACATCCGCAGTTTCTTGAGCACTTACGCAGGCAGCTACTACGAAGACCGCCTGCGCAACGACTGGCTGCAGCTGCTGGGCAAGCGCCGCGATTGGGCCACTTTCACCGCCGAATACCCACGCTTTCGCATGCGTGACGACCGAGAGGTGCGCTGCTACGCCCTGGCCACCGAAGCCATGAACAGCAAGGCCGATGTGGCCGAAGAAGCGCTGCGGCTTTGGTATGCGCAGCGCGAGCCCGATGACGGCTGCGCTTACGTGGCCGAGCACCTGCACTCGGGCCGCCAGATCCAGGCGCTGGACCTGTGGCGCAAAGCCCGCATCGCCATGGACGCCAACCGCCCCCGCGCGGCGCAAGTGGCCGTTGACATCGAGGCGCCCCGCCTGTCCGAGCAAGTCAACCTGATCCACGCGGACCCGGCCAAATACCTGGACAAACGCATCCTGGCCATCACCCGCAGCCGCAAAGAGCTGGCTGTGCTGGCCCTGATCCGGCTGGCCGCAAAAGACCCGGACCAAGCCGCGGATTTGCTCAGCAAGCGCTGGGCCATTCAGCTGAGCCCCGAAGAGCGCAACTGGACGTGGGGCGTGATTGGCAAACAAGCCGCCCAAAAACTGCAGGACAACGCCGTCCACCACTTTGCCAAAGTGCAAAAAGACAGCGACCTGAACGACGACCTGCTGGCCTGGAAAGTGCGTGCCGCCTTGCGCCAAGGCCAATGGCCACAGGTGCTGAGCGCCACCCAGGCCATGAGCGCCGACGCCCGCAAAGACCCAACCTGGATCTATTGGCGTGCACGTGCCCTGCTGAGCACGACCCAGAACGAAGCCCAGCGTCAGGAAGGCCAAAGCCTGCTGCGCCAGATCGCGAGCGTACGCGGGTTTTATGAGCAACTGGCGCTGGAAGACCTGGGCCAGGCCATCACCGTGCCCGAGCGCCCCACAGCGCTCACCCCTCAAGAAAAAGCCGCTGCCCTGGTCAACCCCGGTTTGCAACGCGCCCTGCACGCCATCCAGATCGGTCTGCGCCCTGAAGGCAACCGGGAATGGAACTACAGCACCAACCTGCACACGCCCGGCGGCATGAATGACCGTGAGCTGCTGGCTGCAGCAGACCTGGCTTGCCAGCGCCAGGTGTGGGATCGCTGCATCAACACCAGCGAGCGGACCAAGGACGTCATCGACTTTGACCAGCGCTACCCCTTGCCGCTGCGCGAGACGGTGGTGCGCCGCGCTGGCGACATCCGGCTCGACCCGGCGTATGTGTACGGCCTGATCCGCCAAGAAAGCCGTTTCGTCATGGACGCCCGCTCGCATGTGGGGGCCTCGGGTCTGATGCAGGTCATGCCCGCCACCGCCAAATGGACCGCCAAAAAAATCGGCTTGACCCACTTCACCCCAGACCAAATCACCGACCGCGAGGTGAACGTGGCCATTGGCACCGGCTACCTGAAACTGGTGCTGGATGATTTTGAAGGCTCCATGCCCATGGCCACAGCCGCCTACAACGCGGGACCTGGCCGACCACGCGCATGGCGCAACGGCCCCGTGCTGGATGCGGCCATCTGGGCGGAGAACATCCCCTTTTTGGAAACGCGCGACTACGTCAAGAAGGTGCTCTCCAACACCACCAACTACGCCGCCATCTTGACGCGCCAACCGCAGTCACTCAAAGCCCGACTGGGCAAGGTAGGACCCCGCAACGCCAGCACCACCGAAGTCAACACGGATTTGCCGTAAAGCCATCGGCGCCACCGACCCAACCCTGGCGGTCGGTACGCCCTTGACCCCACAGATCAGGCCGGTCCCAACAACTCGTCCAGGTTGGCCTTGATTTTTTGCTCAATTTTGGCGCTGTAGGCACCCAGCAAAAAACCGAGTTTCAACTGCAGATCAAACCGGGTTTCGGTCACCTTCAGCTCGCCACTCACCCCGCTGCGGGCAAAGCGCATGAGGTCAACAGCCTCACCTGGCTCTGACTCGCAGCTCATGCCCCACTCCTGCTCAGCTTGCTCGCGCCAGCGCTCGGCCACGGCGCGTGCTCCAGCCAAGCCCAAGGTGTGTGTTCGTTCAATGTTCAGTTCAGGCATGGTGTGTGAAAGGCGAGCTGTGGAGATTCAATTGTGGACCGCAACAGGGGCATGGACGGTCGGCTTGAAAGCCGGATCAGCCTCGACTTCCACCAGGCAATCGTAAAACACGGGCGCTCGGCCCAAATCGGTCAGGTGCTGGCTGGTCAGCTCGTTGACATTGGTGCCGTTCAGGCCCAGTTTGCGCCACCAAATGCCCAGGCCATGGACCACACCGGGTCGGGCACGCTGGTTCACCCGCGCCTTGCAGTGGTAAGTGCCGCGGTCGTTGAACACACGCACCACCACGCCGTCTTGAATGCCCCGCTGGGCCGCGTCCTCAGGGTGCATCTCCAGCACCGGCTCGGCCTCGATGTCGCGCAGGCTTTGCACGTTGACAAAGGTCGAATTGAGGAAGTTGCGGGCTGGCGGTGAAATCATGGCCAGCGGGTAGCGGCCACCTGGGGCGGCCAACTCGTAGTTGGGCAGGTGGTCGGGCAGGCCGTCCAGGCCTTGGTCGGCCAGACGCTGGCTGAAAAACTCGCACTTGCCCGAGGGCGATGGAAAGCCGCCTTGCGCAAACGGCGCATCGGGAACAGGCAAAGAGGCGAAGCCATGCTCAAGCAGCTGCTCAAAGTCTTTCTCGTCGCCAATGGCGCTGCGGCAAAGGCTTTCGTCGCTTTCGGCAAAACACGCATCGTCAAAACCCATACGGGCAGCCAAGGCCCTGAAGATGTCGGTGTTGGTCCGTACACCGCCCACGGGGGCAATCGCCGGGCGGTTCAGCAGCACGTCGGTGTGGCCGTAGCTGGTGTGGATGTCCCAATGCTCCAGCTGCGTAGTGGCAGGCAAGATGAAATCGGCGTAATCGGCCGTGTCGGTCTGAAAATGCTCCAACACCACGGTGAACAGGTCTTCGCGGCCAAAGCCTTGCACCACTTTGCCCGACTCGGGGGCCACGGCTACCGGGTTGCTGTTGTAAACAATCAAGGCCTCAATTTGGGGGCCGAATGCGGGCGAGGCCGGGCGCAGCAAATCATCGCCAATCGTCGCCATGTTGATGGTGCGCGGACGGCGCTCGCCCAGCAAGTCAGGCCGCTGCAAAGCCGCCCGCCGCACCGGGAAATGACCCGAGCTGCTGAGCAAGACCCCGCCCGCCCGGTGCCGCCAAGCCCCGGTGAGCGCAGGCAGGCAAGCAATGGCCCGCACCGCGTTACCGCCGCCGCGCACGCGTTGCATGCCGTAGTTCAAGCGAATGGCGGCGGGCTGGATCGTTCCCCAGTCACGCGCCAGTTGGCGGATTTGTTCGACGGGCACGCCACACACCTCCGCCGCCCGCTCGGGCGTCCATTGCAGCGCACGCGCTTTCAGGGCGTCCCAGCCCAAGGTGTAGCGGTCGATGTAGTCTTGGTCGAGCCAACCGTTCACGATCAGCTCGTGCATGACCGCCAGCGCCAGCGCGGCGTCGGTGCCGGGGCGCAGGGCGATGTGTACGTGGCATTTTTCGGCCGTCTCGCTGCGCCGGGGGTCGATGCACACCAGCTTGGCGCCCTGTCGCTTGGCCGCTTGGGCAATGCGCCAAAAGTGCAGGTTGCTGCCAATGGAGTTGCTGCCCCAAATGACGATGAGCTTGGATTCGGCAAAAAACTCGTTCTTCATGCCCACCTTGTTGCCCAAGGTCTGCGTCAAGGCTTCGGCCCCGGCCGAGGCGCAAATCGTGCGGTCCAAGAGCGAAGCACCCAGCTGGTGGAAAAACCGCGCGGCGATCGACTCGCTTTGCACCAGGCCCATGGTGCCCGCGTAGCTGTAGGGCAAGATGGCCTGCGGGTCGCGGGTCGCGATGGTTTTGAGCCGGGCGGCAATGGCGTCCAAGGCTTCGTCCCAGCCCACAGGCTCAAACTGGCCCGAACCCTTGGGCCCCACCCTGCGCAGGGGTTGCAGCAAGCGGTCGGGGTGGTAGGTGCGCTCGGCGTAGCGCGAGACCTTGGTGCACAACACGCCGTCGGTGGGCGCGTGCGCCGGGTTGCCCTGCACTTTGGTGGCACGGCCGTTTTCCACGGTGGTCAGCAGAGCGCAGGTGTCGGGGCAGTCGTGTGGGCACGCGCCACGCACGGTCTGAGGAGCCAAAAGGGTGTCGGTCATGGGGCTGAGCAAAGAATCGATCTGACTGAAGACGAAAGTTCAGACCCATTGTGGCTCAAACCTGGTCCTCGGCGCTTGGCCCACTTGTCCCCCATGTGCACAGGGGTGTTGGCAAGCCCACCCAAGTGTGGCTAGACTGTACCCATGAAAATCATCGACTCCATCCTCACCGACGCGGCCAGCATCGCGGCCATTCGCAAAGACATCCACGCCCACCCCGAGCTGTGCTTCCAAGAAGTGCGCACGGCCGATGTGGTCGCTCAGCAGCTGACCGACTGGGGCATCCCCATCCACCGCGGCATGGGCACCACCGGCGTGGTGGGCATCGTGCACGGGCGCGATGGCGGCGCTTGTGGACGTGGCATTGGCCTGCGTGCCGACATCGACGCGCTGCCGATGCAGGAGTTCAACACCTTCGCCCATGCCAGCAAACACCAAGGCAAGATGCACGCCTGCGGCCACGACGGCCACACCGCCATGCTGCTGGCTGCCGCCAAGCATTTCTCCAAACACCGCGACTTTGACGGCACGGTGTATTTGATCTTCCAACCCGCCGAAGAAGGCGGCGGCGGTGCCCGCGAGATGATCAAAGACGGCTTGTTTGACAAGTTCCCGATGCAGGCCGTGTTTGGCATGCACAACTGGCCAGGCGCCCCGGTGGGCACGTTCGCCGTGAGTGCTGGCCCCGTGATGGCGTCGAGCAACGAGTTCAAGATCACTGTTCGCGGCAAGGGCAGCCACGCCGCGCTGCCCCATAACGGCATCGACCCGGTGCCCATCGCCTGCCAGATGGTGCAAGGTTTCCAGACCATCATCACCCGCAACAAGAAGCCCGTGGACGCAGGCGTGATCTCGGTCACCATGATCCACGCGGGCGAAGCCACCAACGTGGTGCCCGATTCCTGCGAACTGCAGGGCACGGTGCGCACCTTCAGCATCGAGGTGCTGGACCTGATTGAAAAGCGCATGCAGCAAGTGGCCGAGTCGATCTGTGCGGCTTTTGACGCGCAGTGCGAATTCGAATTCCACCGCAACTACCCGCCCACCATCAACAGCCCCGCCGAAGCCGACTTTGCACGCCAAGTGATGGGCGGCATCGTAGGCGCTGAGCAGGTGATGCACCAAGAGCCCACCATGGGCGCAGAAGACTTTTCGTACATGCTGCAAGCCAAGCCCGGTGCTTATGTCTTCATCAGCAACGGCGACGGTGCCCACCGCGAAATGGGCCACGGCGGCGGGCCTTGCACCCTGCACAACCCGAGCTACGACTTCAACGACGACCTGATCCCATTGGGCGGCACTTATTGGGTGGAACTCGCCACACAGTGGCTGGCCCAACCCACACAAACCGTCTGACTGGACAAGCACATGACCGATATTCAAAGCGGCTTTTCCAAAAGCTACGCCGAAGCACGCCAGAAATTTTTGAAGGCCGCGCAGGCTGCTGGCCTGACGGTAGATTCCAACATCCACCCCTTGAAGGGCCGTGACGGCGAAGAGCTGGCCATGGACGTGGTGCTGGACGGCGCACCCGACGCGAAGCAGCTGCTGATCATCAGCAGCGCCTGCCACGGTGTGGAAGGCTACTGCGGCTCGGGCGTGCAAATCCACGCGCTGCAAAACACCGACTGGCGCAATGCCGCCAAGGCCCGTGGCGTGGCGGTGCTTTACATCCATGCGCTCAACCCGCACGGCTTTTCGCATGTGCGCCGCGTGACGCACGAGAACGTGGACATCAACCGCAACTTCCAGGATTTCTCCAAACCCCTGCCCGAGAACGCGCCCTACAAAGAAGTGCAACCCTTCTTGTTGCCTGAGGTCTGGCCACCCGACAACGCCAATCTGACCGCTGTCCAGAAGTACATCGCAGAGCGTGGCATGGACGCGCTGCAAGCGGCCGTCTCCAAGGGCCAACACGACTTTCCAGATGGCCTTTTCTTCGGCGGCAAAGCGCCCACATGGAGCAACCTGACGGTGCGCCAAGTGCTGCAAAAATACGGTCAAAAATGCCAAAAGTTGGCTTGGATTGACCTGCACACCGGGCTGGGACCCAATGGGCTGGGCGAGCGCATTTTTGCCTGTGCCGATGACGCCGCAGCCTATGCACGAGCCAAAGCCTGGTGGGGTCAAGGCATCACGTCCATTTACGACGGTTCCTCCACCTCGGCCTTCCTCACCGGTTTGATGTGGATGTCGGCCTACCAAGAGTGCCCACAGGCGGAGTACACCGGCATTGCCATGGAATATGGCACCCAGCCTCAGTTGCAGGTCATGAACGCCCTGCGTGGTGACCACTGGCTGCACCTGCACCCCGAGGCGCCCGAGCCCCTGCGCCAAAAAATCAAGCAAGACCTGATGGACGCTTTTTATACCGACACCGACACCTGGCGCACCCAAATCGTGGACCAGGCCATGGACGCGATGCACCAAGCCGTCACGGGCCTGAGCGCGGCATGAGCGCTCAGCGCGTTTTGGTCTTGGGTGGCAGCGGCTTTGTCGGCCGTCAGGTCTGCGAACAACTCGCTCGCCTGGGCTGGCACATCACCGTGCCGACCCGCCGCGCAGTGAATGCGGCGCGTGTGCAAAGCTTGCCCGGGCTGACGGTGATCGAGGCGAATGTTCACCATGAAGCCGATCTGGCCCGCTTGATGCCCGGCCACGATGCGGTGGTCAATTTGGTGGCCGTGTTGCACGGCAGTGAAGAGCGATTTGAAAGCGTGCACGTGGATTTGCCCGGCAAGATCGCCAGCGCCATGAAAAAAGCCGGTGTGCAGCGATTGGTGCAGATCAGCGCTTTGGGTGCCGACCCACAAGGCCCCTCGATTTACCAGCGCAGCAAGGCGCGGGGCGAGACGGTTTTGCACAACGCAGGGCTGCAGCTGACGGTGTTGCGCCCCAGTGTGATCTTTGGTGCCGAAGACAAATTCCTCAACCTGTTTGCCGATCTGCAAGCCGTGGCGCCCTTCATGCCCTTGGCAGGCAGTGGCACGCGCTTTGCGCCGGTCTGGGTGGGCGATGTGGCGCGTGCCGTGGTTGTTTGTCTGCAAAAGCCGGACACCGTGGGTCAAACCTACGAACTCTGCGGCCCTGACGTGATGACCTTGGGTGAGTTGGTCCAGCGTGCGGGTCAGTGGGCGGGTGTGAACGAGGGCCGTGGCCGCCCGGTTATTGGTTTGCCGATGTGGGTGGGCTGGCTGCAAGCTGCGGCCATGGAATTAGCCCCGGGTGAGCCCCTGATGAGTCGGGACAACCTGGCGTCGATGAAGGTGGACAACATCGCGACGGGCCAACTGCCTGGTTTGCCTGCTTTGGGCATCTCTGCGGCTTCGGCAGCGGGCGTGGCCCCGACCTATTTGGGCCACCGCGGCCCACGCAGCAAGTTGAACCGCTGGCGTGCGAGTGCTGGGCGCTGATTCCACTTACAAGCGGATTGGGTGGATGTGCGAGGGGATGCGGCGGGTTCCTCATGACGGGGTACAGAAAATCGTCACCCGCCGCATCCCCTCACACATCTTGGCGGTGCAATCTGTCTCTTGTTAACAGCTGTGAGCGCTAACATGTGGGCTCTGATTCACGGGAAAAAACAATGATCCAACTCTACATCGCCAACAAAAACTATTCGTCCTGGTCCATGCGCCCTTGGGTGCTGCTGCGACAGGCGGGCATCGACTTTGAAGAGGTCTATGTCCGCTTTGACAGCTTCGCGCCCGACTCCAACTTCAAGGCCGCGCTCAAAGACGTCAACCCGGTGGGCAAAGTGCCCGTGCTGGTGCACGACGGTCTGGCCGTTTGGGACACCTTGGCCATTGCCGAATACGTGGCCGAGCAGTTCCCGGGCAAACAGCTCTGGCCGCAAGACCGCGCTGCCCGAGCGCGTGCCCGCAGCATCTGCGCTGAAATGCACAGTGGTTTTACGGGCCTGCGCAGCGCCTGCCCGATGAACATCGAGGCGCACCTGCCTGAGGTTGGTGCGCTCGCCCTGCGTGACAAACCCGCCGTTCGCGCCGACCTGGAGCGCATTTGCAGCCTCTGGCGTGGTCTGCTGCAAGAACACGGCGGCCCCATGCTGTTTGGCCATTTCAGCGTGGCCGATGCTTACTTTGCCCCAGTGGTCATGCGCCTGAAAACCTACGCGCTGCCTGTGCCTTCCGATGTGGCAGCCTACATGGAGCGCGTGTGTGCCCTGCCCGGCGTGAAAGCCTGGATCGACGATGCTTTGGCAGAAAAGGACTTCATCGACTTCGAAGAGCCCTTCCGATTGAATCGCTGAAGACAGGCACGGTCATGCAGGTTTTTGTCGTCGGTGGTGCGGTGCGCGATGCCTTGATGGGATTGCCTGTCAATGACCGCGACTGGGTGGTGGTGGGCAGCACACCCGAGGCCATGATCGCCCAAGGCTTTGTGCCCGTGGGACAAGACTTTCCGGTGCTT
>JAKFXJ010000222.1 GCA_021731425.1 Limnohabitans sp.
CCGCCGCCACACACCACCAGGCAGAAAAGCCCATCAGGAAAAAGCCAGATCCGAAATCAAAGCACCCCATCGCCCCACCCCATTGCGCACCAACTCCCCGCTGCCCGAGGTGGACCAGGCCGGATCTTGCGGGTGGTAGCTCCACAAGGCCACCGTCACAAACAAGAGCAGCGCAGCCCCCAAGATCAAGATGATTTCTTGGGCAAAACGTGACCACAGCGTGGGGGGCGCTGCCGGGGCAGGGGCAGCGCCATCTCGGGTCAGGGTGTTCAGTGAGTAAGTCATAAATCAGGTGTGAAGCTTACCCGATCAAGGCCTCATCGGGGGGGCTTAGGCCGTCGCCCGCCTGCTTGGGGCGGCGGCCACCCACAAGCCTTGCGGTCGAGCCCCACAAAGTCGCCACAAAGCCTATTTAAAGCCCCACCAAAGCCATGGTGCCCGCTCTGTTTGGGGTGTTTCTTACAATGTGGCTTGTTGGAATTCTTTTCCGCGTCCCTTTTGTCTTTTTCACCGGATAGCCCACGACATGTCGACCCCCACACAACACGCCCAAGTCCTGATCCTGGGTTCTGGCCCCGCTGGCTACACCGCCGCTGTTTACGCCGCCCGCGCCAACCTCAAACCCCTGTTGATCACCGGCATGGCCCAAGGCGGACAGTTGATGACCACCACCGAGGTGGACAACTGGCCCGCCGACGTGCACGGCGTGCAAGGCCCAGACCTGATGCAACGCTTTCAGGAGCATGCTGAGCGCTTCAACACCCAAATCATCTTTGATCACATCCACACCGTCAAACTGGAGCAGCGCCCCTTCACCTTGATCGGCGACAGCGGCACCTACACCTGCGACAGCCTGATCATCGCCACCGGCGCATCGGCCAAGTACCTGGGCCTGCCGTCAGAGACCGCCTTCATGGGCCGCGGCGTGAGCGGCTGTGCCACCTGCGATGGCTTTTTCTACCGCGACCAGGTCTGCTGCGTGGTCGGTGGCGGCAACACCGCCGTCGAAGAAGCCCTGTACCTGTCCAACATCGCCAGCAAGGTCTATTTGGTCCACCGCCGCGACAAGTTCAAGGCCGAGCCCATCTTGGTGGACAAACTGATGGACAAAGTCGCCGCGGGCAAGATCGAACTCAAAACCTTCCAGACGCTGGAAGAAGTGCTGGGCGACGCCTCCGGCGTGACCGGCATTCGCCTGAAAAGCACCAAAGACGGCAGCCTGCACGACGTCGAACTCAAAGGCTGCTTCATCGCCATTGGCCACGCCCCCAACACCGACATCTTCCAGGGCCAACTGACGCTGGAAAACGGTTACATCGTGACCCAAAGCGGCTTGAAGGGCTTTGCCACACAAACATCCGTGCCCGGCGTGTTCGCCGCGGGTGACGTGCAAGACCACGTCTACCGCCAAGCCATCACCAGCGCGGGCACCGGCTGCATGGCCGCGCTTGATGCGCAGCGTTTCCTGGAACAGCACAACGGCTGATTTCTGGTTATAATCCAAGGCTTTGCTGCTTCTGCCCGGACTTTTGTTCGGGGTCACAGGCACAGCGATCTGGGATACCGCCACCCATCTTGGCGAGGTGAGGCTGGAGCGCCAGGCCCCGTGCAAATCTGCACGAGACCCATCGGCACCGGCTGTTTAAAAAGTATCGGAGTGTCCACATGGCACGCGTTTGCGACGTAACGGGCAAAGGCCCAATGACCGGGAACAACGTTTCCCACGCCAACAACAAAACCAAGCGCCGGTTCCTGCCGAACCTGCAATACCGTCGTTTCTGGGTTGAAACAGAAAACCGTTGGGTGCGTCTGCGCGTTTCCAGCGCTGCTCTGCGCCTGATCGACAAAAACGGCATCGATGCCGTGCTCGCAGACCTGCGTGCACGCGGTCAAGCCTAAACCCAGAACATTAGGAGTCATACACCATGGCAACCAAAGGCGGACGCGAAAAAATCAAGCTGGAATCCACAGCTGGCACTGGTCACTTCTACACGACCAGCAAAAACAAGAAAACCATGCCCGAGAAAATGTCGATCATGAAGTTCGACCCCAAAGCTCGCAAGCACGTTGAATACAAGGAAATCAAGCTGAAGTAATTCGGCCTGAGCCTCTTGCAAGAAACCCGCCTCTGGCGGGTTTTTTTATGCCTTCGGCACTTCGCGAATCGGCCGAAGCCGAGCATCCCCCATGTCAATCAATCTGCCGGGCGCATCAGGTCGATCAGTTCGGCCATGGTTTGAACATCCAGCTTCATCATGATGTTGCCCTTGTACTGCTTGGCTGTGGCGTATGAAATACCCAATTTCTTGCTGATCTCCTGATTGCCAAAACCCGCCAGCAGCAACTGCAAGGCTTCTCTCTCCCGAGGCGCCAAACGAGTGACACGATCTTTCTGGGCAAACTGTCGCTTTTTTTCAGCCTGGATCGCAAGGTCTTTGGCAATGCCATTTCGAACGGCCTCCAACAAATCGAGGCGGCTCAGGGGTTTCACCAGAAATTGCAAGGCACCGTTGCCAAGGGCGGTCACGGCCTGCTGAACGGTGCTCTCTCCAGAGACAAACACCACCGGCATGCTCAAGCCCATCTCAACCAAGCGAGCCTGCACCTCCACACCGGTCATGCCAGGCAAACGCATGTCCAGCAAAACCATGGCGGGTGTCACGGGCGTCACAAACTGTAAAAAAGCCGCAGGGTCATCAAACGCATAAACACGATAGCCCTGCCCCTTCAACACCCGCGACATGCTCTCGCGCATGGCCAGATCGTCTTCGACCATGAACACATGACCCTCAACGTCAATCGCCTTGACTGGCACTTGTTTGGTGGACAGGCCCGCATCGGTCATCATGATTTTTTCTCCTGAAAGGGCAGTTGCAAGCTCATGCCAACCAGCCCGTTTTGTTCGTACACATTCATGGCCCCGCCGTGGTGTTCGATGATGGCGCGGCTCAGCCAAATGCTCTGACTGAAATGCTGAGTAGCACGATCTAACGCCTCAGCGAGCTGGGCCGTGGTGATGGGCAAACCATCGTCAAGGAAGCGCAAGTGCACAAAACTCCCAATGCAGGTGGTGGTGATTTGCATATAACGAACATTCGGGCTGCTTCGTTTGAGCACGTAAAGCAAGGTCCCGGACAAGGCTGACTCCAATTGAACCGGATCGCCTTGCACCATCACCGCTTCGCTGACCAGCAGTGAAACATGCACACGCTGGCGGCCAAATTCAGCCTGGAAGCCACGCACCAAGTCGGCAAGCAATTGAGACAGATCGACCTGCACATGCAGCGTGATATCGACTTCGAGGAACCGGCGAAAATCCCGCACCACCTCGGTGGCCGCTTTACTGCCAGCCACCAACTGCTGCAACAGTTGGGCCCGCTCCAGCGGGATCAGCGAAGCGTCTTCGGCCAGCAGATAGTCTGCATTGAGCCGGATGGCGCCCAGTGGCTGGTTGATCTCGTGGGCCAAGGAACTCATGATGGCCGGTAAGTTTTGCGAGCGGGCTGCAAAAGACAAAGCCTGCAGCATCTCGTTTTTTTCGTTGAGCAACTGATTGAGTTGCTGGTTGAGTTGGTCGGCTTGTTCCTTCTGGTCTCGGACCGCCATCTTTTGGATGACCATGCGCTCGAACCCGTATCCGTTGGCACTGATCAACATCAACGCGAGGGTGGCCACCACAAACAGACGCATCGAAAAAGTCAGTGACTCTTCGGAAAAAATCTCAGAAAAATACAGCCGCTGCCCAGCATTGCCCGACAGCAGCGTCCAAGACCAGAAAAAGATCAAGACCATCATGGCCAATAAAGCGACACCCATCAAGTCGAGCTGAATGGATGCCGATAAACGGCGTGTCTGGCGCAGGCCATAGAGCATCCACAACAGCAAGGTCAATGAGACCAGCAGCTGGTAGACCACGCGAAAATCACGGTTTTGCACGGTGAAAAACTGCACCAGCATGATCACCATCGCCAGCCCCATGGCCAGTGCACAGTTGCATGCAAAGCGAGGGTTGTGTGGCTGATGCCAGGATCGCACCCGTAAGCCCGTGGCAAAAAAACTGGTCCACAGGAACAAGGTCGAAAAAACCAGCAACGCTCGCCCAAGCAGGGGCGCCAGCGCAATGCAGACACAGGCCAGTGCCGCCGCCACGCTACCGATCACGCCATAGAGACCCATGCGTTCGTCAGGCATCAATCGGCTGTTGCGAGCGGGCATGCCCGCCAGAGTCAGTCCCACAAACAGACAAGCCATCGCCAAATACAGCGGAAGAACGATATCGTTCATGTCGACTCCAAGGGCAGACTCAGCCGCATGCGTGCGCCTGCATGGTGGGCAATGGCGTTCAGATCACCGCGGTGCATTTGCGCGATTCGGCGACTCAACCACAGACCCAAACCCATGCCTTTGGTTTTGGTGGAAAAATTCATCTCAAAGACCTTTGAATGCAAGTCTGTGGGCAAACCTGGCCCATCGTCAACCACATCCACCAAGGCCAGTTGGTCGTGCGCCATGAGGATCACATCGATAGCGCCACCGTCTCGGTCGGCCATGGCTTCCACGGCATTATTCACAAGGTTTTGCAGCACCATACCCAGCTGCACCGCGCTGGCCAGGACCTGCACCCTGGCCTGTGACCGTATGCTAAGACGCACCCTAAATTGCTGCTGCAGCAAAGGGGCTTGCTGCGCAATCCAGTTCTCCAAGAAGTCAGACAAGTCCAACCGATTTTGCTTCGGCACCTTGTCCATGAACAGGCTACGCAAGCCCTGCACGATGGCCACGGCGCGGTGGTTTTCGCGCAGAATTTCCTGCAGCACTTGCGATTCTTCCTCGCGGCTCAGCCGTTGGCCACTGGCCAGATACTCGGCATTGAGCTGGATAGCCCCTAGTGGCTGACGCAATTCGTGCGCTAGACTGGCCATTTGCGGCTCGGCCTCACTCGCCGCATTCGAGGCCAACAGCGTCATCACCAAGGACTCTTTTTCCTTGAGCATGCCCTCCACCTGCGAGACCATTTGCTGCAGCCGATCCTTTTCGTCGCGCAATGCCTGGGCTACAACAACAGCCACCGCCAACTGCGCCATAAAACCCAAAAAGAAGGTCACCCACATCCAGTCAACCATGGCATCGGTCCAACCGGGTGCCTGCATCAGCTGCCGGTCCTGCCAAGCGGCCCACGCCAGCGCCGAACGGCCCAGCAACTCCGAAAGCCAGTGCGCCGAGACCATCAAGACCAACATCAGGCGAACGCCCTGTGGTTGTGCTCGCCACAACCACCAGCTTTCCAGGGTCACCCAGCCAATCAGCACCAGCACCTGCACGGTCATGACCGCCATTTGCCAAGGGCCAGTCAGCACCATGTTCAGCGTCAGGTGTGTCAAAGACACAATGAGAACAGCCCAGGCCGCTTGGCGTTGGGAGGTCACTGGCATGGGCCTGCGCTGCCAACGCAAAAAAACGATCAGAAAGGCATAGTTGGCCTCGCCCAACATTTTGGCGATCGCACTCAGCGCCAGATCACCATCGGCAATGCGGTAGGCCCCATAAAACAGCGCAGTGAACATGGAGGTGACGAGCAGAAAAATGCCCGATCGCCCCAAACTCATGGGTCGCCACAAGCCCGTGGTGGCCAGGCACAGCCCCACAAAGCCCAGCACCGCCAAAGGCAAAACCAAATCCATGCAAAATCTTTAGAAACAAAGTCCCGAAGTATTCAGCTGCAGCGCCCCGCCCACAATCCGCGCACAGACATCCTCCAAATGGTGGATATCCGTATCAGAACTGCCCAAACGCAAGCGATGGAATGCCGCGTCGCCGATGTTATTGCGAGGAACGAAGCCATCCATGGATCGCCACGACCTGCATATGGATTGCCGCGTCGCTGCGCTCCTCGCAATGACGGGGGGATTGCCGCGCTGCGCTCGCAATGACAATGAACCCGTCATGGCGAGGGACGAAGCCATCTCAGCCCAGGATGCGCTCGTACAAATCCAGCCACTGCGGGTTAAGCGCCTCGATCAGGTCGATCTTGCGCTGCCGCGAGCCTGCCTTGAGTTGCTTTTCACGCAGGATCGCCGAGGCCATCGTCTCGTGCTGTTCGTACCACACCAATTGATGCACCCGGTACTGACTGGTGAAGCCTTGCGTGACCCCATTTTTGTGCTGCCAGACCCGCGCACCGAGTTGGCTGGTCACGCCCACATAGAGCGTGCCATGGCGCCGGCTAGCCATGATGTAGACGCACGGATTTTTCATATCCTCGACCTCCCCTTTTTTTGGGGTCAGTGTAGGGACTTGCGTCGCTTCTGTCATTGCGAGGAACGAAGCAATCCATGGATTGCCACGCTGCACTCGCAATGACGAGGTGGATTGCAGCATCACGCGCATGGATTGCCGCGTCGCTGCTGTCATTGCGAGGAACGAAGCAATCTATGGATTACCGCGTCGCTTCGCTCCTCGCAATGACGAGTGAACCGTCATGGCGCTCGCAATGACGAGAAATGGCACCTGACCCGTAAAAACGCAGTGTCTTTCAAGCAGCCAGCTTGGCGCTGACGAGTCGGTTGAGGCTGACCTGTTGCTCCTGCGCATCCATGGCCAATTTGCGGTGGAGCGCTGGCGGAATGCGCACACGGAATTCGCCGCTGTAGTTGCGCTCGGCCAAAGGTTCGGGAATAGCCTCGCCAGCGACTGTCATCTCTTTCACAACCTCGGCGACCATCACGCGGATGCCTGCCAGAGCTTCTTCTGGCGTGTTGGCCAACCAAGACAAAGAAGGCAGCTCGGCGCACAAGCCCACATGTTCGTCATCTTCGGCTGACCAAGTCACGCGGTAGGTGTAATGCTCAGTGTTCATGACTTTGTCCTTTCAACTTCTCGATGGCCGCCAATACCTGGCGCACCTGGTAGGCCTTGGCCTTCCCCTTGTCGTTTTGAATGTTCACCCGGGGGTCACCCGCCCATGGCATCTTGAATACAGCGTGACTGGACCCGCTTTGCCTTGCCAAACCGAAGAATTGCTCACAGACTTTTTGGA
This sequence comes from Limnohabitans sp., assembly GCA_021731425.1. Classification (GTDB taxonomy): domain Bacteria; phylum Pseudomonadota; class Gammaproteobacteria; order Burkholderiales; family Burkholderiaceae_C; genus Limnohabitans_A. Next base: position 7,037 of record JAKFXJ010000222.1, read on the forward strand.
GTTCATCAAACCGCACCCCGTTTGGCTGCTCAGCCATCTTTTGCAAGATTTTTTCAATGCTGGCCATGTTTCACCTTGATTTTATTTTCAATATGGTACCAATATTGGAACCAATTCTCAAGGTGGTTTGACTCTGGGAGTGAGGGTCGGAAGGACGCCATCTATGGATTTCCACGTCGCTTCTGTCATTGCGAGGTACGAAGCAATCCATGGATTGCCGTGTCGCTTCTGTCATCGCGAGGTACGAAGCGATCCATGGATTGCCGCGCTGCGCTCGCAATGACGGGGTGGATTGCCACGTCGCGTGCATGGATTGCCGCGTCGCTTCGCTCCTCGCAATGACAATGAATCTGTCATTGCGAGGTACGAAGCAATCCGGACTTCAGGTGGTGGGCACCATGTGCTGGTCAATGAGCAGCTGCGCATTGCCGTTGTTGTAGACGTTGTAGGTCTCGCCTGCATAACTAAAAGTGCCTGACTGAGACCAGCTGCCCAGATCCGTCAGTTGCACCGCATCGCCGTTGTCGCCAGTGATCATCAGCTGCACCCGGGTGTCGGTGGCCGAAGCGTCCACATTGAAGACATTGCTGCTGCCCAGTTCCAGCACGTCGCGCATGGACAGGCGCAGCGTGTTGTTGCCCGAGCCGGTGATGTCGATGATATCGGTGCTGGCCAGATCGGCCTGAGTGATCGCCGTCAGGTCCAGCGTGATGCCGGTGCCGTCCAGGCGCAAAGTGTCCAGGCCCGTACCGCGTTACGCAAGCAATGACCTTGCATTGCAACCGCCACGCCGACTTGCGGCCGCAATGACACGGGTGTGGTCATGATCAGGGGCCAACCGCGATGGTGCCTATTGCCGCGTCAATGAGCACCTGCAGCGTCGCATCACCGCTGTAGTTGTAGGCCTTGTAAGTCACACCATCGATGACGGTGTTGCTGCTGGTGCTCCAGGTGCCGCTGGCCGTGCTTGAGCCGTCCAGAAGATTGCGCAGGTTGACCGTATCGTCGCTATCACCGTCGATCCGGACCACGTGTGCCTTGGTGCCCAGGGTCGTGTTGGACGCCAGCACATCGCTCACATTGAGCGTGAGGATGTTGGCCCCGGAGCCGCTGATGTCAAAGTTGCTGAAGTTGGTCACCCGTGGACCCAGGGTTGCCTGGGTCAGGTCCAGTGTCAAGCTGGTGCCATCGAGCCTGAAGGTGTTGGATCCAGCACCCCCATCGATCCAGGTGTCTGGTGTAGAGGTGAGCAACTGGGTGAGGTTGGAACTGTTGACAATGACGGTGTCGTTGCCATTGCCTGCATAGACATTGTCAGCGCCGCCACCGGCCTTGATCACATCCGCGCCTTCCCCGCCGACCAGGATTTCGTCACTGGTGTTGCCGTTGATCGTTCTGGATCCGAGCTGCGAATCGTAAACGTAATACAGCGTTTTGGTCGAGTCAGAAGGGCTGTTTAAGAAAACGACCTTGCTGCCGTTGTCCAGGGCCGCGACGGCTGATGTATTGGACGACAGTGCACCGTTGACATAACCGAGTGTTTCTCTGCCCGAGAAATCGGGGTTGAAGGTCCGAACGATGGTGCTGCCTGTACCGATTGAATCATAGGTACTGGCCACCGCGATGGTGCCGTCGTTGTACACCGCCAGGCCCACCTCGCCGGAGAGCGTCGGGGCTGAAGGGCCATTGGCTTGATAGGCCTCGACGATTTTGGGGTTGCTGCGCGTCATGTCAGCATCGACCTTGTACATCTTGGTGATGTTGACGTAGTAGCTGGTGGGCGAGCCGGAAAGAAAACCGTACGTCAGCTTCTTCTCGGTAGAGGCCACCAGGAACCCACCGTCCTGTGTGGCCACGGCCTGCATGTCGCGGGTATTGCCTTCGACCATGTAGGTTTGCTCTTCGCCAATTGGGGTGCCCGTAGCGCTGAAGAACTGGTAACCCCCCAGCGCCTTGCCGGCGAAGGCGACCGCCACACGACCATCGGACAAGACGACCGCATCCATCACCCCCTGGATCGTTTCCGAGCTGTCGGCCATGCCGGTGGGTCCCATTTGCGTTTCGCCCACTGCATCGCTGCCGTCGGCATTGATCACCTTGTAGCAAAAGCTGTTGGAGGTGTTGTAGTAGAAGAGCATGAATTTGCCATCCGACAACTGCACGGCATCGATGCCCGAGTTGGCCGCAGCGCCGGTGGTGTAGCTGACCGCTGTTGTCTTGGTGGTGCCATCGGCATTGAACGTCTGCAACTGGCCGCCTGAGAGCACCGCAAACCCGCCGTCGCGCAGCGCCGTCACGTCAGCCTTGTGGATCGTGCCATTGAGAGTGGGGGTGCTCAGCCCACCCGTGCCTTTGAGTGCCCCGGTGCTGTCCAGAACCAGGAAGGAATTCTGGTTGGTGTTACCCGACAGGTAGACGATGCTGCCATCCAGGAGTTCGATCGCACGGCCGGTGATGCCCGCAGTCACCCCTGTCCCTCCGGTTGACTCAACCGGCCCGCCGCTGGAAGTGATGTGCTGCACATTGGCAGCACCGACACCCCCGACGTTGCTGGCATCGGTATAAGCACCGGAGCGCACTGCCACCACCAGAGAACCCGTGCTGTCGGCCGCCACAGCAACGTCGGCAAAGTACTGGGTGTCACTGACCTTGGTGAAATTGCTCACCGTGGCTGACGAGTAGCCGACCTTGGCGACAATGTCGGCGGCTTCAAAGCCGGTCACGGCCTCATCGAAGGTGAAGTAATGCCGGACAGTCGTGGCCCGACCGGTCACGGCCTTGGCGATGCCTGCCTCGCTGTCGGTGATGACCAGCGTGGGCGGGTTGTTGGTCAGAGCGCTGGGCGTGGGCGTGGTGGGCGTGGTGGCGCTGCTGCTGCCCGCTGCCACGATGTCGATCGAATAATCGTTGGAAGCGACGGTGCTGCCATCGGACAGGGTCAGCACCGCCACATACTTGTAGCGTTTGCCCGATGATAGCGCCGTGGTTTCCTGGTAGGACCACTGGTTGCTGCCGTTCAACGTCAGAACGCCCAGATTGACCGGTGCGCCGCCCCCCGTGACATCGGTACGGGTCAGGGAAAGCGTAGCGCCCGCTGGCAAGGCGGGGATCGAGCCCGAAATCAGGGGGGTGGTGTCGACACTCTGGTGATTGCTGCTGGCGTTTTTCAGGTCTTCGAAGTCACCCACGGTCAGAGTGCCGGCACCCCCGCCAGCGACGATGTCGGCGCTGTTCATCACGTAATCGGTGACGATGGAAGTGATCGACGACTCCACCATCACCTTGAGGTTGGCCTCGCCGCTGTAGGTATAGACCTTGTAGCTCACGCCGTTGACCGTCTCATTGCTGGCGGCCTGGCTCCAGCTGCCGCTGACCGCACCATTGCTGTACTGCGCCGACAACTTGACGGTAGAGGTGCTGTCACCGTCAATAAACACACGGTTTTGGGCTTCCCCCGATGCCAGACGCAGTGCTTCACTCACATGCATGACGACGGTATTGCCCGCGTTGCTGCCCAGGTCGATGACTTCGATGCCATTGATCGCGCGGGCAGTCGCGGGTTGGGTCAGATTCAGCGTGTAGCTGCTGGCATTGACCACCAGAGTGTCGGTCCCCGTGTCGCCATTGATCGACCCTCCCAGCGCCAGCGAGTCGAGCAGTCCGCTGCTGGCCAGGATGGTGTCGTTGCCGGCACCGGCCTCGACCACCTGGTAGACGCCGCTGGCGCTCAGCGTGTCACTGCTGCTGCTGCCGAACAACGGCGCAGACCCGGATGAGGAGGACTTGCTGACGCTGCCCCCTGTCAGGGCATAGGTGGTCATCAGGGTTTCCTGGCCATGACCGGGTGAGCCTCCAGCGCCGGACCATGTCAACGTGCCGGTGGCGTCGGTCAGCTGGGCAAAAGTGCCGCCTTGCAGCGCGATCAAAACATTGGTCGTGTCCGGCCAGCTCGACTCGAGCGGCCTGGATGTTACGGACGAAACGGTTGCGCCCGATACCGCAGCGCCTGTGCTGCTGAACACCTCAACCCTGTTGAAGATAGAGGAACTAGTGGAGTTCTGTGCATTGTTGATGACCGATACCACCAGGTTGCCGTTGTCCAGTTGCGCCAGGCTCACCTGCTCCAGGTCTGCTGCACTGTACCAACCGGCCACACCTTCGCTGGTCTTGGCGCCTGTGGCAGAAAACACGTAGATACGGGTGGCGTAAATGGAGTCCTTGAACGCGATGGCAAAGCCGCCGTTCTGGGTGGCGGTGACGGACAGCGGTCCCACGGCATTGGGGAACGTCAGCGGTGTGGCCGGATTGATGGCGCCGCCATTGGCGTCCAGAACCAGGGTGCCGCCCTGTGTGCCTGAACCGTACACAATGGCAATCTTGCCGTCGTTGAGACGGACGATATTGGTCGAGCCACCGGCGTAGCCGCTGGTTTCTGTTTGCAGCGATGTGACACTGCCTGTCGGACTGAAAGCGACCGGCGAGCCAACATCCTGTCCGTCCGCATCCACCAACTTGTAGAAAAACCGCTGCGTGCCGGCGGTGGTGTCGGCATAGGACACAACAAAATTTCCATCGGCAGTCCCCATGGCTTCGACCGCGCCGCCTGCCGTCGAACTGGTCGTGTAGGACACGCCGGCATCCGGGGTGGTGCGCAAGCCATCGGCATCGAAGACCCAGAATTTGGTGTCGGAGAAGACTGCAAAACCGCCGTTGGCCATGGGCGCGACCGAGCCGTGGTACATGCTGCCGTTCATGGTGGTATCCGGAACAGACGTCTGGTTGATGACCTTGCCACTGGGGTCGAGCAACACGACGGAGTTGAGCATGCTGGTCACGGAAGAGGTGCTCTGCGTCCCCATGTAAACGTAATTGCCGTTGTACAGCTTGTACGCCTGACCCGTGGTCCCCATGGTGGTCAGGGACGAAGATGCGGTGTAGGTGACAGCATTGGAGCCTACCGTCTGCAGGTGCGAGTCTCCGGTTGCTTGCACCGCCGTGTTGGAAGCCAGGCTCGCGGCTGCGTCCTTGACTTGCACAATCACCGCGCCACTGGAGGGCGTAGTGACCTGCGCGGTATAACTGGCGCCCGAACCCGTGAAATTTGAACCCGTCAGCTTGGACCCCGTCGTGGCGTCGATGAATTCAATGTCGCTCAGGGTAAAGCCGGACACGGCCGCGCTGAAGTCGAAATTGAATGTCATGGCCGTGCTGGCCGTGGCATTGCCCGCGGTGCTGTCCGAGATGGTCAATGCAGGCGCACTTGCAGGCGCGCCGTCGGCTTGCACCAGGCTGATCACCGGCGCTGCTGGCAGCGTATTGAAAGCGGTGCTGATCTGGTTGTTGGACTCAACCACTTTCCCGCTGTAGGTGTCATTGGAATCATATGTGTCTGCATTGACGTTTCCGGCAGCGTCTCCGAACTGGTTGGCCAGCACACCCACGCTGGCCGTACCCGTTGTGTTGGCCGTGGGCGTAAAAGTTGCCGTGTAGGAAGTCCCCGATCCGCTGAAAGCTGTGAGCGTCCCACCGCTGAAGGTGACATCAGCGAGTGTGAAGTCGGTCGATGCTTCGGACAGCGTGAAGGTGATGGTCTCGGCGCCCGTCATGGTGCCGCTGCCGCTGCGGCTGACAATCACCGTCGGTCGAACCGTGTCGATATTCAGCGAAAGCGTGTTGTTGGATTCGGCTCCATCCTTGTTGAGGTTGCCGGCAGCATCCGAGAATTTGTCGTCTGCGACACTGATGGTGGCCGAAGTAGCGTTCGCTGCAGGCATGAAAAGTGCGCTGTAGGTCTTGCCTGAACCCGTGAAATTGAACAGGGTGCCACCCGTCACGGTGATATCGCCCACATCAAAGTCGGTGGCATTTTCATCCAGGGTGAAATTGATGGTCTCGCCATTGGGTCCGACACTGCCCGTGCCGGTCCGGGCGATGGCGATGGTCGGCGGCGTGGTGTCTGTTGCCGCAGAAATGGTGATGGTGAAGGTGCCACTGGCGGCCAGGCCACCGGCATCGGTGTCGGTGACCTTGACGCTCAAGGTGCCGGCAGGGGTGTTGGCTGGCGGGGTGCCGCTGAAGGTGCGGGTGGCTGGATCGAAGAGCAGCCAGCTGGGCAAGGGGCTGCCGTCGGCCAGGGTGGCCGTGTAGGTGGCACTGTCTGCGCTGTCTGCATCCAGGAAAGTGTTCACGCCAAACGTATAGGGCGTCATGGCCGCCCCGGCAGCCACACTCTGATTGGTCAACTGGTTGGCAACGAGCGTGGTGTAGCTGGGCGCGTCATTGGCCCCTTGCACCGTGACCGTGAGGGTGGCAGTGCTGGTGGCGCCGGCGGCATCCTGCACGGTGTAGGTGAAGGTGTCGGTGAGCGTGTTGGCGCTGGTGCGAAGCGCTTTGACGCTGGCGTTGGTGTTGTCCACCGTGTAGGTGTAGCTGCCATCGGCGTTGAGCGTGAGGCTGCCGTATTGGCCCGCCGTGGCAGCGCCCACGGTGCCGCCCGTGATGGCGCTGACGGTTTTGCTGTCGCCACTGTCCACATCGGTGTCGTTGTCAAGTACGTTGCCGGTGGGGTTGGTGCCAGCGGTGGTGTCGTTGGTGCCGCCCGCTTCAATGGCCGTGGCAGTATCGGCCACGCCTGCGGGCGCGTCGTTGGCGCCCGTGATGGTGATGACCAGGTTGGCGCTGTCGCTTTGACCGCCGCTGGTGGCGGTGTAGGTAAAGACTTCGCTCAGGGTATTGCTGCTGGCGCGCAGGGCCTGCACGCTGCTGTGGCTCTGGTTGACGGTGTAGCTGTAGCTGCCGTCGGCATTGAGCGTCAGGCTGCCGTACTGGCCGGTCAACGCACTGCCCACCGTGCCGGTGGTGGCGCCCAGGGCCACACCGCTGACGGTGCGGCTGGCGCCGCTGCCAGTGTCGTTGGCCAGCACATTGAGGCTGCTCACACCCGATGTGGTGCTGGCCAGCGCAGTGCCTGTCGTGGCATTGGCAACGCCGCCGTCTTCGCCAACGCTGGCGCTGTCGTTGTTGGCAACGATGGCCGGGGTGGTGGGCATGGTGTTGACCGTCAGGGTCAGCTGGTTGTTGGCCTCGTAGACGTCGGTGCCGCTGGCCGGGTTGGTCCAGGTGTCGCGGTTGATGTTGCCCGCTGCGTCGCTGAACTTGCCCGCCGCGACCCGGATGACGCCATTGGTGGTGCTGTTGGTCGCAGGGGTGAAGGTGGCGGTGTAGGTGGTGCCCGAGCCCGACAGCGCGCTGAGGGTGCCGCCCGAGACCTCGATGTCGCCACTGGTGCCATCCCAGCTGAAGTCGGTGCTGGCCTCGCTGAGGGTGAAGGTGATGGTGGCCGTCTGCCCGGTCGACAGACTGGCCTGGTTGCTGGTGATGGCGATGGTCGGCGGCGTGGTGTCGGGCAAAACGGTGTTGACCGTCATGCTCACAGTGTTGGTGGTACCCGCAGCCGTGTCCGCGCCATCGACGTTAAAGTTGCCCGCCGCATCCTTGAAGGCCAAACTGGGCACCAGCACTTGGGCCGTGGTGGTGCTATTGGGCGCAGGCGTCAATGTGGCCGTATAGACCAACGGGTTGGTGCCGCTTTGCTGGAAGTTGCTGAGTGCGCCACCCGAGACGATGACATCACTGGCCACGAAGTCGCTGCTGGCCTCACTGAGAGTAAAAGTCAGGGTCGCAGTCTGACCCGCGCTCAGGCTGGTTTTATCGCTTTGCAACAGGATGGTGGGTGGCGTGGTGTCGGCGGCAACGGTGTTGAAGGGGGCCGTGATCAGGTTGTTGGCCTCGGCGCCGTCGGCGTTGAAGTTGCCTGCACTGTCGATGAAGGTGCTGCTGGCCACGCTGATGCTGGCCGTACCGCTGGCGTTGGGTGTGGGGGTGAAGGTGGCGCTGTAGAGCAGCGGGTTGGTGCTGCTTTGCTGGAAGTTGCTGAGCGTGCCGCCACTGACCTGCACGTCAGCAGCGGCAAAGTCGGCGCTGGCCTCCGACAATGTGAAGTTGATGGTCTCGGCGCCGGTGAAGTTCTGGGTGGTGTTGCCGTTGGCGCGGGTGATCGCAATGGTGGGTGGCGTGGTGTCGGTGCTGAACTGGAAGACCACCTGGTTGTTCGATTCGGTGGTGGCGCCGCTCACGCCGCTCAGATACGTGTCGAGGTTGAGGTTGGCGCCGGCGTCGCTGAACTTGCCGCTGGCCACGCCCACGCTGGCCGTGCCCACCGCGTTGGCCGTGGGGGTGAAGGTGGCGCTGAAGCTGCTGCCCGAGCCGGCAAAGTTGCTCAGCGTGCCGCCCACCACGTCAATGTCGGCCAGCGTGAAGTCGCTGCTGGCCTCAGACAGGGTGAAGGTGACAGTCACGGGGCCGGTGACGGTGCCCGAGCCCTGGCGGCCCACGATGATGGTGGGCGCGCTGCTGTCGGTGTTGTAGGCCAGCGTGAGCTGGTTGTTGGCTTCCACCACCTGGCCCGTGACCGCGCTGGGGGCGCCGCTGTAGGTGTCCAGGTTCTGGTTGCTCGCCGCGTCTTGGAACTTGCCCGCCGCGACACCGATGCTGGCGCTGCCGCTGGCGTTGGCCGTGGGCGTGAAGGTGGCGCTGTAGAGCAGCGGGTTGGTGGCGCTTTGTGCAAAGCCGCTCAAGCTGCCGCCACTCACATCGATGTCGCCAGACGTGAAGGTGGTGCTGGCCTCGGACAGCGTGAAGTAAATGACTTCTGTGCCCGTCACGGTGCCCGCACCCGCGCGGGTGATGGCGATGGTGGGCGCTGTGGTGTCGGGGGCGCTGGTGTTGACCTGGAAGGACACCAGGTTGTTGGTGTTTTCAGGGCCGGTCAGGGCGTAGCTGTCGGTGTTGGCGTTGCCCGCCATGTCGGTGAACTTGCTGGCCAGAACGCCCACGCTGCCACTGCCGCTGGTGCCCGATGTGGGTGTGTAGGTGGCGGTATAGCGGGTGTAGCCGGTGGCGGCCGAGCCAGAGGACGGGTCGGGCTGCAGATTGCCCATGGCGCCGCCCACGGCGTCGATGTCGCTGGCGTCAAAGCTGGCCGGGTT
>JAKFXJ010000065.1 GCA_021731425.1 Limnohabitans sp.
ACGCTTTGGCAGCACCGCCGAACTTGGCAGCCAACACGGTGGTGATGGCGGCAGTCAGGGTGGTTTTGCCGTGGTCAACGTGACCGATGGTGCCCACGTTCACGTGGGGCTTGGTCCGTTCGAATTTTTCCTTAGCCATTTTTCAATCCTTAAAAAGAGCAATGCCCGTGTGTTGGTTTAATGTTTGCATCAGGTTGCTTGATCACTCCGCACGGGCACAGAGTGGCACTTGATCGCAGACAGTTTCTGAACTTTCAGATCTGACTATGGCTTGCTTTTCGCTTGCTTTTAATCAGAGGTGCCCGAGCAAATTCGCTGGGGCGAATTTGGTCCGGCACACATGCATTTACTTGGCTCTTGCGGCAACAATGGCTTCTGCCACGTTGCGAGGCGCTTCAGCGTAGTGCTTGAATTCCATCGTGTAGGTGGCGCGACCTTGCGACATGGAGCGCAATGTGGTCGAGTAACCGAACATTTCGGACAAGGGCACTTCGGCCTTGATGGCTTTGCCGCCACCGACCATGTCGTCCATACCCTGGACCATGCCACGGCGTGATGACAAGTCGCCCATCACGTTACCGGCGTAGTCTTCTGGGGTCTCGACTTCCACAGCCATCATCGGCTCCAGAATGACGGGATTGGCTTTACGACAACCTTCTTTGAAACCAAAGATGGCGGCCATCTTGAAGGCCATTTCGTTCGAGTCCACATCGTGGTACGAACCGAAGTGCAGGGTGACCTTGACGTCGACCACAGGGTAGCCAGCCAAAACGCCTTGACCCAAAGCTTCGATCACGCCTTTTTCCACCGCAGGGATGTATTCGCGAGGAACCACACCGCCCTTGATGGCGTCGACGAATTCGAAGCCCTTGCCAGGCTCCTGGGGCTCAACCTTCAGAACCACGTGGCCGTACTGACCCTTACCACCAGACTGACGCACGAACTTGCCTTCGGCTTCGTCAACGGTCTTGCGGATGGTTTCGCGGTAAGCCACTTGAGGCTTGCCGACGTTGGCTTCCACACCGAATTCGCGCTTCATGCGGTCCACGATGATTTCCAGGTGCAATTCGCCCTGGCCGCCAATGATGGTCTGACCGGATTCTTCGTCGGTTTGCACGCGGAACGATGGGTCTTCAGCAGCCAGACGCGACAGGGCCATGCCCATCTTTTCCTGGTCGGCTTTGGACTTGGGCTCGACAGCTTGACGGATCACGGAGTCAGGGAACACCATGCGCTCGAGGGTGATCACGGAGTTCGGATCACACAGGGTTTCGCCGGTGGTCACGTCTTTCAAGCCCACGCAAGCGGCGATATCGCCCGCACGGATTTCGTCGACTTCTTCACGGTTGTTGGCATGCATCTGCACAATACGGCCGATACGCTCTTTCTTGCCGCGCACCGCGTTGTATACGGTGTCGCCTTTTTTCAGAACGCCCGAATAAACGCGCACGAAAGTGAGCTGACCCACAAACGGGTCGGTCATCAGTTTGAACGCCAAAGCGGCAAACTTTTCATCGTCGTCTGCCTTGCGGGTGATTTCTTTTTCGTCTTCGTCAAAGCCCTTGATGGCTTTCACGTCCAAAGGAGAAGGCATCAATTCGATGACCGCGTCCAACATGCGCTGCACGCCTTTGTTCTTGAAGGCGGTACCGCACAACATGGGCTGAATTTCGCCAGCGATGGTGCGCACACGCAGACCGTGTGTGATTTCTTCTTCGGACAAGTCGCCTTCTTCAAGGTACTTGTTCATCAGGTCTTCAGAGGCTTCGGCAGCAGCTTCGACCATCTTCTCGCGCCACTCTTTGGCCACTTCGACCAAGTCGGCTGGGATCTCTTCGAAGGTGAACTTCATGCCCTGGGAAGCTTCGTCCCAGATGATGGCCTTCATCTTGCGCAGATCAACCACGCCGGTGAAGTTTTCTTCAGCGCCGATTGGGATCACGATTGGCACGGGGTTGGCCTTCAGACGCAACTTCATTTGCTCAACGACTTTGAAGAAGTTGGCACCGGTGCGGTCCATCTTGTTCACAAAGGCCAAACGTGGCACTTTGTACTTGTTGGCCTGACGCCACACAGTTTCAGACTGGGGCTGCACGCCGCCCACAGCGCAGTAAACCATGCAAGCGCCGTCCAGCACGCGCATGGAACGCTCAACTTCAATGGTGAAGTCAACGTGGCCGGGGGTGTCGATGATGTTGATGCGGTGGTCTTCGAAAGAGCTGTCCATGCCCTTCCAGAAGCAGGTGGTGGCAGCCGAGGTTATCGTGATGCCACGCTCTTGCTCTTGCTCCATCCAGTCCATGGTGGCAGCGCCGTCGTGCACTTCACCAATCTTGTGGTTCACGCCGGTATAAAAAAGAATACGCTCTGTCGTTGTGGTCTTGCCAGCGTCGATGTGCGCCGAAATACCAATGTTGCGATAGCGCTCGATGGGGGTAGTGCGAGCCATATATTTCTCCAATGATTAAGTACCAAAGCCCGCCACCCCAAATGGGGCCAGCGGGCTGGCTTCTGACAGTGTCGGGCTTCTGTGTGAAACCCGTGTGAATCAGAAGCGGAAGTGCGAGAACGCCTTGTTGGCTTCGGCCATGCGGTGAACTTCGTCACGCTTTTTCATGGCACCACCACGGCCTTCATTGGCCTCGAGCAGTTCGTTGGCCAAACGCAGGGCCATGGACTTCTCACCGCGCTTGCGGGCGGCTTCTTTGATCCAGCGCATCGACAGGGCCAAGCGGCGAACAGGGCGCACTTCAACAGGCACCTGGTAGTTCGCACCACCCACGCGGCGGGATTTGACTTCCACCATGGGCTTGACGTTGTTGATGGCGATGGAGAACAGCTCGACAGGGTCTTTGCCTGTTTTCTTTTCCATGGTTTCCAAGGCACCATAAATGATGCGCTCAGCAACCGCTTTTTTGCCGCCTTCCATGATCACGTTCATGAACTTGGACAACTCGACATTGCCGAACTTGGGATCCGGCAGGATTTCACGTTTAGGGACTTCGCGACGACGTGGCATATTTCACCTCATATTGCTTCAGTTGGTATCTTTTCAGACACCGCGAGCGTTATTCAAAACAGCTCACTTACTCGACCCACCTGGACAATTCCAAGCTTCGGGTCACTTCGCTGATTCACCGCGCCACGCGGGAAACAGCACCGAAAAATTTCAACCCAAAAGGGCTTACTTGGCCTTTGGTTTTTTCGCGCCGTACTTGGAGCGCGACTGCTTGCGGTCTTTCACGCCTTGCAGGTCCAAAGAACCGCGGACGATGTGGTAACGCACACCGGGCAAGTCTTTGACACGACCACCGCGCACCAGAACCACAGAGTGCTCTTGCAGGTTGTGGCCTTCACCACCAATGTAGGAGATGACCTCAAAACCGTTGGTCAAGCGCACTTTGGCAACTTTACGCAGAGCGGAGTTAGGTTTTTTTGGCGTTGTGGTGTACACACGGGTGCAGACACCACGACGCTGTGGAGAGTTTTGCATCGCAGGGCTTTTGGACTTGATCGTTTCGACCTCGCGCCCCTGACGCACCAATTGATTGATGGTTGGCATTGTTTGTAACGTCCCTAAACGTTGAATTTAGACAAAAGAAACTTCCCCGCCCCAAAAGCGGAAAAGCCCGCCAGTATAACCGTATGGCGGGCCGTGTGGCAAGTTATCCACAATTTCGCGGTATGAAAGGGGGATCGGTGGGCTTTCGCTTCACTTGATCCACAGCCGCACAGCATCCCAGGCGCGGCCCAGGACACCGGATTGCTCCACCGGCTCCAGCACCAGCAAAGGCACCTCAAACAAGGCTTTGTCGCCCTGCAACACCTTCAGGCTCCCAACTGCCTGTCCTTTGGTGAACGGCGCCACCAAGGGGTCTGGGCGCACCACTTGGGTTTTGAGCTGCGCCGCGCTGCCTGCGGGAACCGCCACCACCAAAGGTCGCACCGAACCGAGTTTGAGCACCGGCTGTTTGCCTTTCCACACGGGTGGCGTGACCACGGCCTGGTTGGCATCAAAAAGTTTCACCGCGTCAAACGCCGAATAACCCCAGTTCAGCAGCTTCTGGCTCTCGTTGGCGCGGGCATTTTCACTGTCGGCCCCCAACACCACACTCAGCAAGCGGCGTGTCCCCACATTGGGCAGCTCTCGCTTGGCCGAGGCCACCAGGCAGTAGCCCGCAGCCTGGGTGTGGCCGGTTTTGAGGCCGTCCACACTGGCGTCGCGAAACAGCAACAGGTTGCGGTTGGTGTCGTTGGCCGCCGGAGTCCCTTCGTAGCGGTATTTTTTGATGGCGTAATAAGGCACGTAATCTGGGAAGTCGCGCATCAGGCGCGTGGCCAGCAGGGCCAAGTCACGGGCGGTGGTGGAGTGACCTGGGGCCGTCAAGCCTTCCGGATTTTTGTACTGTGTGTTGTGCATGCCCAAAAAGACCGCCTGGTCGTTCATCAGCTGCACAAAGCGCTCGACACTGCCCGCCACGCCTTCGGCCAGGGCTACCGTCGCGTCGTTGCCCGATTGGACAATCATGCCCTTGATCAAGTCCTCCACGGGCACTCTCATCTTGGGGTCGATGAACATGCGCGATCCTGGCATCTTCCAAGCGCGCTCGGACACCGGCAAGGTCTGCTTGATGTCGATTTTGCGGTTTTTCAGGGCGTCAAAGACCAAATAGGCCGTCATCAGCTTGGTCAGCGAGGCCGGCTCTACCGCCATATCGGGGTCTTTGGCCGCGAGCACCTGGTTGGCCGTCACATCCATCAACAAATAAGCTTTGGCTGCGATTTCAGGCGCTTGTGGCATCTGGGCCTGGGCAGCCCAAACGGTGGCGGCAAGCCAAGTTCCCAGCAAAAATTTCAAAAATGTGTTCATGCGCTTGTCTGTCATGCGTGGATGGTTTGTCCATAGCGACCCGTTTCGGGTGGGGCACTGGGCGTATTGAACAAATGAGGCCCTGGGCTCCAGCCTGAGGGGTCAAGTCCTCAAGTGGCGCACCACCAAGGATTTGAGCAGGGGCAATTGTCCGTGAAAGAAGTGCTCACACCCCGGAATCACGGTGATGGGCAAGGATTGAGGGCGAGCCCACTCCATCACGCTGGCCAGCGGCACCGTATCGTCCTGCTCACCATGCAACACCAGGCAGCGCTCGTGCAACTCGGGGGCCACCGGAGCCACCTCAAAACGCGATGCGGCCGTGCCCACCAACACCAGTTGTTGGGGTGGCCGTTGATGACCCAGGGCCTGCACCACATGGCTGGTGACAAATGCACCAAACGAAAACCCAGCCAGCGCCAGCGGCCCTGCGGGTGCCACCTGGGTGATGACTTGCTGCATGTCGATGGCTTCGCCGCGGCCTTCGTCGTAAGTGCCCTCGCTCGCACCCACACCTCTGAAATTGAAGCGCACGGCTCGCCAGCCGCTTTGCACAAAAGCACGCGCCAAGGTTTGCACCACTTTGTTTTGCATGGTGCCGCCAAACAAAGGGTGAGGGTGGGCAATCACGGCCGTGCCTTGCGCTGCGCCATCGATGGGCTCGTCCAGCAAGGCCTCAATCTGCCCAGCTTGGCCTTGCAAGCTGAGCGTGCGGGTCGTGGGGTTCATCAGCGTCCCAGGTGCTCGGGTGTCAGCAATCGCTGGACCACTTGGCCATTTTTCAGGTGCGAATCGACGATTTCGTCGATGTCATTCGTGTCCACAAAGGTGTACCAAACGCCTTCCGGGTACACCACGGCCACAGGCCCACCGGCGCAGCGGTCCAAGCAACCGGCCTTGTTGACCCGAACCGCGCCGGGACCGTTCAGTCCGAGATCTTTCACTCGGGACTTGCAATGGTCAAAGGCGGCTTGGGCGTTGTGTTGTGCGCAGCAGGCTTCGTTGTTTTTGCGCTCGTTCAGGCAAAAAAAGATGTGGCGCTTGAAATAAGGGCTGGGGGTTTCGGTACTCATCCGGCAATTTTAGGCCTCCGCCTGAAAGCCGGGGTTCAACCCACTCATGAAAGGCCAGGCCAAGCCAGTCGGCGCACCAAATACGCCAGCAAGGCATAGGGCCACAGCCAGCCCAGCCACTGAATCAAACCATGAAAACGGATGAAGCGCCCCTGCTCCCAAGTCTGCAGCGTCAAGGAAAAATACACATCGGCCGATGCGCTGTTGAGCAAGCTCAGCTGCAACACCAAAGCCGCCAAAGCCAGCACCCAGCACAGCCGGGGTGGGCACAAAGACAGCAGCGCAGCCCCCACCACAGCCCAGATCAATCCCATCAGCACCTCGGGGCTGATCCACCCCCATGCATGCACGGGGCCATAAGTCAAAGTGGCCGACAAAGCGCTGGCCAACAAGCCCACCGTCAAGCACACCCCAGCCAGAACCCAACGCTGCGGTCTGCGGCGGACCACACCAAAGGCCAGCAAACAGGGCAAGAGCAAACCGATGGCCACACACAATGTCTCCATCAAGGGCAACAAGGGCTGAAGTTCAGCCGTGCGAACGGGCCACCAATCGAGCCAAGGGGTGTCTTGCAACCACTCGATCCAGGTGGTCTCCACGCGCTCAAACACATGGCCCAGACCAAAAGGCACGGGAGCCGGAAACAACAAAGCCAAGGGCCACAGGGCCAACAAGGCCAGCGCACCCGTGGCCTCGGATTCAAACCACCGGTCCCTGAACCGGCCCCAGAGCTCAATCAGCCCCGCCCAAGCCAGGCCACTGGCCACCACGGCACCGGCCCAAGCGCCGCCCACGTTCAGCAACCAATCGAGGTTGGAGGGCACGCGCACCGGCAGGAACATTTGCAGCGACTCCATCGCGAAAGACAAAGCCGCGGCCACCAAAGTGGCCAGGGTGATGGCAGGCCAGTCTCGGCGGCTGCGGTGCACAGCCAGTGCCAGCAAAAAGCCCAAGGGGGCATAACCCAGCACGTTGGACAACACGTCAAACCCGGTCCAGTAACGCGGCCAAGATGCCGTCAAGAATGACCAGGACAACACACCCTGAAAGCGCCAGCTGTCAAACGGGTACAGGCTGGCATAGGCGATCAGGGCCGCATACAGCCAGAACAAAGGCCAAGCGGTGGTTTTGCGCCAGGTTGACTTGCGCATAAGCCTTGATTGCCAGGCCTTAAAAAGGCTTGACCACCACCAACATGACAGCGGCCACCATCATCAACACCGGCGCTTCGTTGAACCAGCGGAACCAGACATGGCTGCGCTGCATCTGCCCGTTTTCAAACTTGCGCAAAAGGACACCACAACTGTGGTGGTAACCCAACAAAGCCAGCACGATCAGCAATTTCGCATGCATCCAGCCTTGGCCAGGGCCCATGCCGATACCGTAATAAAGCCAAAGCCACAGGCCCAGCGCCAAGGCCGGAACGGCCAGGATGGTCATGAAGCGGTACAGCTTGCGGGCCATCAGCAACAAGCGCTCACGTTCAGCGGTCGAGTCGGCCGGCACCATGGCCAAGTTGACATAAATGCGCGGCAAATAAAACAGGCCAGCAAACCAGCTGGCGATGAAAACAATGTGAAGGGCTTTGATCCAGAGCATGCTTCGAGTGTAGCCAGTGAAGGCCGAGGCAAGGGCCTGTTCGCAGGGCAAAAAAAACCCCCGACCAGAGGCCGAGGGCAGGAAGCCTTTTTGCTTTCACACATCAAGGCGCCCGCTCAGGGAGGAAAAGCGGGAGGCAGCAAGCTGCCCGAGAGGGAATTTATCAAATAACAAAACCAATAACAAGGTCGTGTTTGTTTTTTATGTTGTTTTTATCATTTATGGTCGGCGGGCCTTTCTTGTGAGCCGAAACTGCCACCTGAGCGACTGTGTGCACCTTGCGATTTTTGGCATCTACAAGGACTTCAGGCACAATTTTCGACATGAACCCTGTCGCCCCCTTCCCCGCCAACCGCCCACGCCGCTTGCGCCGTGATGAATTCACCCGCAATCTGGTGCGCGAGCACCGGGTCACAGCACACTACCTGATCTACCCGGTCTTTGTGCTGGATGGGCAAAACCAGCGCCAAGCCGTGGGCTCCATGCCCGGCGTGGAACGTCTGAGTCTGGACCTGTTGCTGCCGGTGGCCGAAGACTGCGTGAAACTTGGCATACCGGTCATGGCCTTGTTCCCTGTGATCGACGCCAGCCTGAAGGACCCCACGGGCAGCGAAGCCATGAACCCCAACGGCTTGGTGCCGCGTGTGGTGCGTGAGCTGAAAAAGCGCTTTCCCGAACTGGGCGTGATGACCGACGTGGCGCTCGACCCCTTCACCAGCCACGGCCAGGACGGCCTGCTGGACGAGACCGGCTACATCTTGAACGACGAAACCACCGCCGTGCTGGTGCAACAAGCCCTGACCCAAGCCGAAGCCGGTGTGGACATGGTCGCCCCCAGCGACATGATGGACGGGCGCATCGGCGCGATCCGCCAAGCGCTCGAGGCCCGGGGCCTGATCCACACCCGCATCATGGCCTACAGCGCCAAGTACGCCAGCGCCTTTTACGGCCCTTTCCGCGACGCAGTCGGCTCGGCAGGCAATCTGGGCAAGAGCAACAAAAAGGTCTACCAGATGGACCCTGGCAACACCGACGAAGCCCTGCGCGAAGTCGCCATGGACCTGGCCGAAGGCGCCGACATGGTCATGGTCAAACCCGGCATGCCGTATCTGGACATCGTGCGCCGGGTCAAAGACGAGTTCAAGGTGCCGACCTTTGCTTACCAAGTGTCGGGCGAATACGCCATGCTGAAAGCCGCCGCACAAAACGGCTGGCTGGACCACGACTTGGTCATGATGGAAAGCCTGCTGGCCTTTAAACGTGCTGGCGCGGATGGCGTGCTGACTTACTTTGCACGCGACGCCGCACGCTGGATCGCCGCACATTGAAAGACACCCACAGCCCTGCAGACGTTCCCGGTGTACGGGTGTTCAGCATCCAGGGCAGCCAGGTGCAAGCCTGGCCTTCGCCATCGGATACCGCCTTGGCCGAGGCCATGCCCGCGCAAGGCTTTCTTTGGCTGGCCTTTTCTCGCTCGCATTTTGAACAGCATTTGCCCGCCATTCAGGCCAGTTTGCAGCAGCTGACAGGCCAAAGCCTGGTGGACCTGCATGTCTCGGACTTGCTCAACGGCCAACTGCCCTCGCGCTACGACTTCACCTCGCATTACGACCTGCTGGTGTTTCGCCGACTGGCGCAGCAATCGGGCACCACACCCCGTCACAGCGAAACCAAAGCCGCACACGCCTCGGGCAAACGGCCCGGTCCACCCATCTTGCGGCGCATCGACACCAGCCCGGTGGGTTTTGCGGTGTTTGAGCGGGTGCTGCTGAGTGTGCACCCCGACGACTGCGCCGTGCGCGAAGCCTACGCCAGCCGCCTGTTGAACGCGACGGGCGACAAGACTTTGGCGCATGACCCCCGCTCGGCCGGGGCACGGGGCATCCCCTTGAGCCCAGCCGACATGATGCTGCGCATCGTGAGCCAGATGGTGGACGCCTACCTGGACTTGCGCCGCGAACTGAGCCGCCAACTTGACCACTGGCAAGCCGAACTGCTGCATCCTCAAGCGCGGTTTCGCCGTTGGGACGCCTTGCTGCAAGCCCGGCTGGCCCTGCACCAGCTCGAAGACCTGTGCGACGACCAACACACGGCCATGTTGGGCTGGAACGAAACCCTGGACGACTGGGTGGTCAGTGAAGACCCGACCGCCTTGCGCGAACACGAACTCTTGAAAGTGCGCTGCCGCGATGTGCTGGAACACATTGACCGTGTGGTCCACCATGTGAGGCGTCTGGAGCACAACACCGAAACCGCGGTGCAAATGCACTTCAACGCCCAAGGCAACCGCACCAACGACATCATGCGCACCCTGACGGCGCTGACCGCGATCTTTTTGCCGCTGAACCTGATCGCGGCGGTGTTCGGCATGAACTTCGAATTCATGCCCTGGCTGCATCAGGCCAGTGCCTTTTGGTGGACGCTGGGCGGCATGGCCGCTGTTGCCGCCACGCTGGGCCTGGTGTTCTGGCGCAAGCGCTACTTGGCGCGAACGGGCGATTGATCGGCCAGATCAGCCCAAGTGCTGCTTGAAAAATGCCAGTGTGCGTTCCCGCGCCAGCTGGGCCGAGGGTGCATGCCATGAACCGCGCTGGTCGCAGTTGAAGCCGTGGTGGGCGGCATAGGTGAACACCTGCACGGAGGGGTGGGTCTTTTTGAAAGCCTCCACCGTGTCCAGTGGAATCCACTTGTCTTCGTCGGCAAAGTGCGCCATGACGGGCACCCGAGGTTGGCGAGCGATTTCGGCTTCTGTGGTGACACCGCCACCGTAATAAGGCGCTGCTGCACTCAAACCGGACAGCGTGCAGGCCGCACGCCAGGTCAGCAAGCCGCCCCAGCAATACCCCACCATGCCCACCTTGCCGCCCGACACCTTGGCGGCATGGTTAATCGCCGCCTGAATGTCCTGCAGCACACCGGGTGCAGGCAAGGCCTCTACGGCCGTTTTGTAGCCAAAACCCTCACCCATGTCGGCATCGGTGTAACCCAGCTCGACCCCTGGCTTGACCCGGTGGAATGCGGCCGGGGCCACCGCCAGATAACCGTCGGCGGCATAGCCATCGGCCACGGCGCGAATGTGGATATTGACGCCAAAAATCTCCTGAATCACCACCACGGCCCCTTTGGGGGTGCCTGCAGGGCGGGCTTCGTAGGCTGGCAAGGCTGTGCCGTCAGCGCTTTGGAGTTCAATCATCGTTCCCATGTTTTGGCCTTTCAGGTTCAAATGTGTTCAACCGACCAGCACACGCTCGACGAAGTCGAGTCGGTCTTGGCCCCAAAAAATCTCGCCATCGACCACATAGCTGGGCGCTCCAAACACCCCCGCATCGATGGCCGACTGGGTATAGGTCTCGTAACGCTCTTGCACCGCCTGGGTGCGAGATGCCTCCATCAGCGAACCCGGCAAGTCCTGCTCGCTCAGCAGCTCAGCCAACACCTTGTCATCGGCCATGTTGCGCTCTTGCGCCCAGCAAGCCGCCAAAATCGCACCCGCGATCTTCATGGCCGCCTGAGTACCTTGGGCCAGATCGGCGGCAATGATCAGGCGGGCCGAATCGTCACCACCAACGGGGAAATACCTGGGCTTGAGGTTCAAAGGCACTTTCAGGTGCTGGCTGAAACGCTGCAACTCCATCAAGCGGTAAGCCTGCCGCTGCGGCGCCCGCTGCCCAAGTGGCAAGCCCCCCGAAATGGGAAACACCTTGCCGCCCAAGTCGATCGGCATGACACGCACCGCAGCGCCCGTGCGCTGCACGAGGTCGGCCAAGCGCTGGTGGCCCAGATAAGCCCACGGGCTTTGCGGGGCGAAGTAATAGTCCACTGTGCGACCCATGCTGTCTCCTGGTGTGTTGTGTAATCTTTGAAGCAACGGTTTTAACCGCAAGCGAACATTTTTGCAGGAGATACGCGATGAACAAGGTCTTGTTGGTGACCGGTGGCAGTCGGGGCATCGGGGCCGCTACCGCCCTGTTGGCCGCACAAAATGGCTGGTCGGTGGCGGTGAACTACACCGCCAACTCATTGGCCGCCGACGAAGTGGCACGCCAAATCCGCGCCGCGGGTGGCCAAGCCATGTCAGTGCAGGCCGATGTGGCCGATGAAGGGCAAGTGCTGCGCATGTTTCAGCACATCGACGCCAAATTCGGCCGCCTGACCGGGCTGGTCAACAACGCAGGGGTGGTCGATGTGACCGCCCGCGTCCAAGACATGAGCGTGGCCCGCTGGAAACGCATGTTCGACATCAACGTGATCGGCAGCATGATCTGCGCCCGTGAAGCCGTGCGCCGCATGAGCACCCAACACGGCGGCGAAGGCGGCAGCATCGTCAACGTGTCCAGTGCCGCGTCACGCCTGGGCTCGCCCGGCCAGTATGTGGACTACGCCGCCGCCAAAGGGGCGATTGACGCTTTCACCATCGGCTTGGCCAAAGAAGTGGCTGCCGAAGGCATCCGCGTGAACGCCGTACGCCCAGGCCTGATCGAGACCGAGATCCACGCCTCGGGCGGCTTGCCCAACCGCGTCAAAGAGCTGCAGCACTTGGTGCCTGCCCAGCGCGGCGGCACCGCCGAAGAAGTGGCAGAAGGCATCGTGTGGCTTTTGTCGGACAAGGCCAGCTACACCACCATGAGTTTTCTCGACATTTCGGGAGGCCGTTGATGGCTGAATTCAAGTACTACTGGGAAGACTTTGCGCCCGGTGAAGTGCGTGACCTGGGTACCATCACGCCCACCCGCGAAGAGATCATCGCCTTCGCCACACAGTTCGACCCGCAGCCCTTTCACCTGAACGACGAGGCGGCCAAGGCCTCTGTGTTTGGCGCCCTGTCGGCCAGTGGCTGGCACACCTGTTCGATGGCCATGCGGCTGATGGTGACCAACTTTTTGTGCGACACCTCCAGCCTCGGCTCGCCAGGCCTGGAAAATATCAAATGGCTCAAACCGGTTTACCCGGGCGACACCCTGCGTCTGCAAAGCACCATGCTCGAGACCAAACCCATGGGCAAGCGACCGGATGTGGGCATGACACGCAACCTGTGGGAAATGTTCAACCAGCACGGCGACAAAGTGCTGCACATGGAAGGCTGGGGCATGTTCAGAAGGCGCCACCCAGCGGCCTGAGCAAGCGCCTAAAGGGGCACAATGGCGTGATGGACTTCAAACCGCTCATCACCCTGCTGGCCATCGTCAACCCATTGGCGATCGTCCCGTTTTTCATCCACTACACCCAAGGTTTCAGCGCTGCCCAGCGCAAAAAAACCATTTGGGTGTCGTCCTTTTCTGCCTTTGTGGTGATTGCAGCCAGCGCTTTACTAGGCCTGCAAATCCTGGAGTTCTTCGGCATCTCGCTGGCCAGCTTTCAAGTCGGCGGCGGCATGCTGCTCTTGACCGCCGCGCTGTCGATGCTGAATGCCCAGCCCGCTGAAGCCCGCGCCAGTGCCGACGAAGTGCATGACGCCGAAGCCAAAGCCGCCATGGGCGCCAGCATCGCCGTGGTGCCGCTGACCATCCCGCTGCTGACCGGCCCGGCCACCATGTCCACCGTGGTGATTTACGCCGAAAAAGCCAAGAACTTTGCCCAGCTGGGCACCCTGGTCGGCTACGGCGTGGTCATTGCGCTGGCCACCGCCCTGTGTTTTTCACTGGCTACGCCCATTGCCCGAATCTTGGGCAAAACCGGCATCAACGTCATGACCCGGCTAATGGGTTTGATTTTGGCTGCGCTGGCTGTGGAAGTGATGGCCGACGGGCTGCACAAACTGTTTCCGGTGCTGGCGCGGGGATTGTGAGCGCCCGCCTTGGGACTGCAGGGTGACTCTTGCCAATTTTTGCCAAATTCACTAAGCTTTCCACATGAGCACCATGAACATTTCCTTGCCTGAAACCTTGAAGACCTTCGTGGATCTGCAAGTCAGCGAGCGCGGCTACGGCACCAGCAGCGAGTACGTGCGTGAGTTGATCCGCAAAGACCAGGATCGCCTGCAATTGCGTGAAAAACTCTTGGCCGGAGCCAGCTCTTCCCCCACAGCATCCATCGATGAAACCTACTTTGATGGTTTGCGTGACCGGGTTCACCAAGCCACCCGGACCACCTCACCCCGGTGAAAACAAAGCCAGTCATCCCGCGTGAATTGGCCCTTCGGGATGTTGAGCAAGCTGTTGCCTACTATTTAGACGAGGGGGCACCATCTGCCGCACTCGGTTTGATTGATGCGTTGGAAAAAGCCTATTCCCACATCAGCCGTCACCCCGCAACGGGATCTCCGCGATACGCCCACGAACTGAACCTGCCGGGTCTTCGGTTTTGGCCACTGACCCGCTACCCACACGGTGTTTTTTACATCGAAAAAGCAGACCACATCGATGTTTGGCGCGTGTTGCACGGTCAACGCGATCTACCTGCCTGGCTTCAAACCGAACCCGATTGAGTTCACCTTGAAGGCATTGAAACAGCGGTGCCAAGTCTCAGCGGTAAAGGAAAATCACACCCCAAACCCGCTTTCAAGCCCCTTCTTTAAGTGACCCACCAAGGCCGCGACCGCCCGGGGCACATGCGGCGCATAAGGGCGGATGGCATAAATGGTTTCGGCAAAGGCACCCACAGGTTTCCAAGCCGGCAGCACACGCACCAATTGGCCTTTGCGCAACTCGGCCTGGGCGCTGAAGTCGGGCATCAGGGCAATGCCTGCGCCCGTGAGTGCAGCTTCGCGCAGGGCTTCGCTGTTGTTGGCGGCAAAGCGGCCACTCACGGGCACGGTGATGCGCTCGCCCGGTTCTGAGGGTTCGCGCGGCTCAAATGTCCAGGCCGGTGTGTCTTGCGAGCGGGGGTAATGCAGGCAGTTGTGGGTTTGAAGCTCGGCCGGGTTTTGCGGTTCGCCAAATTGACCGATGTAAGCACGGGTGGCCACCAGCACCGATTCGGTGGCGCACAGCGCCCAAGCCACATGCGTATCCGGCGGGCGGGCAGTATGGCGGATGGCCAGGTCATACCCTTCTGTGGCCAAGGCGCTCAGGCGGTCGGACAGGTCCAGCTCGATGCGCACATCCGGAAAATCTTTCAGATAAGCGGCGAACAAGGGCACGAGTTGCTGCCTGGCCAGCGCCACAGGCGCGGTCACGCGCAGCAAGCCACTGGGCTGTTCAGCCAAATCACGAACCTGGGCAAAGCTTTGCGCGATCTGCTCGAACGACGCGCGGGTGTCATCCACCAGCCTTTGGCCCGCCTCGGTCAGGCGCAAGCTGCGGGTGGTGCGCTGCACCAAGGTGACCTTGGCCGCACGCTCGAGCTCGGCGATGCGCTGGCTCATGGCGGCCTTGCTCACACCCAGCCGTGCGGCGGTGGCCGTGTAACTGCCCTGCTGCGCCAGCACGCTCAGCCAATGCAGATGCGTCCACAGGGCGGTGATTTTTTTCTCTTCCATCCGCACATTGTTCACTATTTTGAACAATCAATTCAGGTTTGCGGGATTGCGGGGAGGAATGTGGGTGCCTAAACTGCATCCAAATTCACACACCCGGAGTTCATCATGAGCATTTCCCAAATCGGTCATTACATTGGCGGCCAAGTCGCCGCAGGCGCTTCTGGCCGCAGACAGCCCGTCACCAACCCTGCCACGGGCGCCGTGACCGGCAACGTGGCCCTGGCCAACAGCGCCGAAGTGGCCAAGGCCGTGGCCGCTGCGCAAGCTGCTTTCCCTGCCTGGGCTGACACCCCCCCTCTGCGCCGCGCCCGCGTGATGTTCAAGTTCCTCGAACTGCTGAACACCCACAAAGACGAGCTGGCCCACATGATCACCGCCGAGCACGGCAAGGTGTTCACCGACGCGCAAGGCGAAGTCTCCCGCGGCATCGACATCGTGGAATTCGCCACCGGTATCCCTCAGCTTCTCAAGGGCGACTTCACCGACCAAGTTTCCACCGGCATCGACAACTGGACACTGCGCCAGCCGCTGGGCGTGGTCGCGGGCATCACGCCCTTCAACTTCCCCGTCATGGTGCCGATGTGGATGTTCCCCGTGGCGATTGCGGCCGGCAACACCTTCATCTTGAAGCCCAGCCCAACAGACCCGACCCCTTCGCTATTCATGGCCGAGCTGCTCAAAAAAGCTGGCTTGCCGGACGGTGTGTTCAACGTGGTGCAAGGCGACAAAGAAGCCGTGGACGCGTTGCTCGAGCACCCCGACGTGAAAGCCATCAGCTTTGTCGGCTCCACGCCGATCGCCAACTACATTTACGAAACTGGCGCCCACCACGGCAAGCGCGTGCAGGCCCTGGGCGGCGCGAAAAACCACATGGTGGTCATGCCCGACGCCGACATCGACCAAACCGTCGACGCGCTGATTGGCGCTGGCTACGGCTCGGCTGGCGAGCGCTGCATGGCGATCTCGGTCGCCGTGCTGGTGGGCGATGTGGCGGACAAGATC
>JAKFXJ010000227.1 GCA_021731425.1 Limnohabitans sp.
ATATGCCGACAAATGAGCGCTGATAAAAGTTGAAAGTCTCGGTGTGCGTCAGACTTGCCCAAACCATGCGCACATATTCTGCGGGGTGTGTGATGTAGTGCCACAGTGCAAGTCCCGCATTGGCAGACTGATGGATTCGGTCATCCGACGTTGAGACGATCGCAAAACCCACCCACGTCAGAGTCATCAAGCTCAAAAAGAGCGCCGCACAGAAAACACGCCAGCTCCTGTCACGCCAAGACACCAAGAAAGGCAAGGCCAAGAGTGGCAACAAGTGCGTGCGCGTTGTGGCGAGCAAAAAAACACCCATGAGCAAACCCAGCAGCGCCAAGGGTTCTTTCCTTGCGCCCACAGCGCAAATGCGGACAAACAAACTCAATGTCAACACAGCCAAACTGGTGGTCAAACCGTCAATGGTTGGCGAAAGCATCTGGAATACCGTCATAGGCAACAACACAACTGCCCAAGCCAGAGGAGGGGGGCGCCAAGTCATGATGGACAAAACCAACAGCAAAACACTGGTGAGTGTTGTGAAGGCTCGGCTCATCCAGTAACTGTGGTCGACGCTCAGGCTCAGCATCCTGCCCGTCATCAATCCAAGGGCTTGTGGCCCATACACCACCGGAAAGTAATAACCCGCCCCGGGCATTTTGACGAACTCATGGGTGTTCTGCCATTTGATTTGTGAGACTTTGTCAAGCTCTGACGCTGTCAATTGCCGATGCGGGTCCAGTACCAAAGGCCAGTGCATGTCCTTGTAAGCCATCAAGCCGGGATCGATATCCCCCCCGATTTGAAGGAGGCCCAACCCACCGCGCTCACCCTGATCGTCTATGGGCTCTTTCAACAACCATTGGTTGTTGGACAGCATGTAGGCCCGATACAGGTGCTGGTACTCATCCGGCGACTGGATCGGCGGAATCAGGTTGGCGACGCCCATCAGAATCAACAGGCAAAAAACTGTCAGCCATCCACAAATTCGATGCTTGCGCCCGTCCAGTCGCATAACTTTACTTCCCTGGCTTCATGAAGTCGGAGCAAGATTCAAGCGTCCATGGCGCAGACAAGAGCTGCCAAGCTTGAACATTCTCACTGCGCGAAAAAACGCAGCGAGGTGGATGGTCCAATGCGTTCTCTGGCCGCTGAACAGACAACACGAATCCCGAAAGCAATTGGTGGGCATCTTGCGTTGATGCGACACGTTCCCAGCGCTCCTGATCTGCAACAAAGTTGATTTTTAAAGGTGGCAGATCTTTGTTTTGAACAATCAACAATTCTCTTTGAATGCCTGGTGCGGTCCAGTTGGCCCATCCTTTCAAAATCCAGGCGTCGCTGCTTGTTTCAAGAAATTCAATCCGTCCACCCTCCAGACTGTATGAGCGGGGTGAGGTTTTTGTCATCTCCGCTGTGGGCTGGGGTCGGAAAAATAATGCGGGCACGCCCACTTGGTCATTTTCCAAAAGTTTGACCTGATCTGAAGCAATGAGCCGGATATGGGCGTAACGATTGAAGGTGGCCCTCGACGGTTCAACAAGAGCCCCCAATTTTTCCGTCCAAATAGGCCATTGCGGCGTCACATTCAAATGCGAAACGGCCTTGAATCCCATGCCATTCAAAGTGGCCCCAATGAGCCCCTCTCTCTGAACAGGCAGGACACCCTGGACATCAACGTGGTGGCGCAAGGTTTGAGCGAGCTCATGCCGTGGCTCTTCAAAAATCGGTAATGCCGATTGAATGGGGTTAAACCGTCCGAAGACCAGCACATGAACCAAAGCACACGCCCCAATCAAGGCCGTAGATGCATTCCAATTTCGTTTGAATGCAAGCCACAGCGTACAACAGACAACCAAGGGGGCCATCAATTCGGTCAAATGTTGTTCGGGACCCGATTCAGGCTGTGTCCACCAACCATAAGCCAACCACCCCACAACGCTCAAGCTGATGTACAGAACGCTGCGCTGGACCCAGCGTCCCTGAACCAAGCCCAAGCGGGATGACGCATGCCAAGCATTGAGAACGATCAATAAGCCCGCCGCGTAAACCATTCGCTCAGGTGGGACCCGGTTGAGCAATGTGATCGTTCCGATCCAGTCAGGTACAGGTGCCAACATCCACGCCATGGCAATCGACAGGCCCAACAACAACACCCGTTGCGTTCGATCCCTCCAAAGTTGTTGAAGGCCAGTGACCGTCCAATGGGTGAAGCATGCAGCAGCCGCTGTCCAGTAAAAGCCCGCGACCCCCACACATGTGACATTGGTGTAAGTCACACTGGCTTTGAAATCATGGTTAAAAAGAGCGGATGGCCATAAATGCGTCAAGAACAAATGCCACGGGTAGTAGCCCGCCACTGAGGTGCGTTGGCCCGGGTAGCTGGTGATGGCAGTTTGCGCCAAATAATCCCACAAATAAATCACGGCAGTTCCACAGGCAGCGATGGTGGCCAAACTGAAGACCAAGACAGATTGGCCCTTCATCAGATCGGGGCGGTATGCCCACAAAACCACCGCGGCAACAAGAGCCAGGCTGATGAACAATGGCGGATAAAAATTACCGATCAGCCAGCATGTGGCAATCCAATAAAAGATCAAGGCCCTGATCCTCAGACTCCATGGGGCGGTCATGGCCACCATCAGCCAAGGAAAATATGCCAGCAGCGAAGTGTTCGAGTTCCAGAAAAATTGAACAAAGCCCGTAAAGTAAAGTGACCCTGAAAACAGAAATGCTTGGGATGGACTTGCACCTGCTAGCTTGAATAAGTGGGCGTATCCATATAGAAATACAACAAACATTGCCCAGTAGTGCCAAGAAAAAGCGAACGCAGCGGGCGTCACGCCATACAACCAATAAGTCGGTTTGAATGCAAGACCCCAATCGTGCAGAGGCAAAGAGTAATTGCTCCTTAAATCTTCGCCGTAAAAGGAAGTCTGGTTGTATCGCTCAAATTGATTGCGAACTGCAGCTTGCGTTAAAGGGGTGGTGACACTCCATTCATCGCTCCTGATGGGGCGCGACTGCCCCCAGATGAGGCCTGTGTTGCCGGCCCCCGCCACCTGAAGAACGTGTCCATATGAAGACGGGGACCATGCCTGACTCACATAGATGCAGCCCATCAGCAATAAGGCGCATGCGACCAACAGATTGGCCTTGAGCCATGCAGAGATCGAGCGACTTACAGGGACTGGATCCATGCTGCCAGCTTACCGTGAGTCTTCTCCCATGTGGAAAAGCCTCGTTTTTCGTAATAAAGCGGTCCCGAATGTGGCCGCTGCAAAATGCGTTCACGGTGCACCCGTTGCGTCTGTTGGACACCTTTGAAAACCAAGTGCAGTGCTACAAACGGAAACAGACCCAACCAGGATTTGATTTGCGATGGGTATTTGAAGCAACTCAGTAAGTAGCGCCAACGTTGCCCCCACCGGATTTTCTGGCAATCGATAGGCCCGTTGTCTACCAACGGCTGCATCACCTTGAACCACGGTCCAGGACAATTGCATCCGTTGTAAAAGGGAAACTGCTGTATTCGGTCGAGCATGTTTGCGCGTGCAGCGATTTCCACCATGACACCATGCAGCGCATCGTGGTCTGGATGCCCACCTTCCCAAGCAGGGATCCATATTTTTTCGGGTTTGGACTTGTCGATTTCGCCTTGCAGCCATCTGCCCAAGGGGTGCAAGTGATCTTGTAGTTCACCATCCATGATGCCCAAGGACATGCCCACAAACGAAATATTGTCATTGCAGATGCCCAACTGCGTCAGAACGTTCAAGGACTCCCGGTTGCGCATGGCATTCAAGGCCTGGTCAGGTGCTTGAGTGAAAAAAAAGCATCGCACATCCAGACCTTGTGCCAGCGCCCCTTCAATGCAATGCATGGCTGCGAATTCATCATCTTGATGGGGCAGCAAAAACCATGCAGTGTTCAACTCAGTAGGCATCGAAGTCTAAAAAAGAAAGATTCAGCCCATTCTCGTCCAGAGATGCGTCTGCACATGACAGGGTGCGGTAAATGAAATTCAACGGTGACGGGCGCATAGACTGAGGAATTTGGAAGTAAGTCGAATGCCTCCTAGAACCCGTCGGAAACAAACCCAGGAAAAGACGAGGGGCTAGCAAGATCGGGCGCCGAACCAGCAATGGTACTGCCGGGAAATCACACTCGCATTCGGCATAGACAGGCAAAGCCCAACCCTTGGCCTTCGCGAAAAATTGAGTGCAGTCACGCCCCCGATGTGCCAAAACATTGTTTTTCGGATTGGACATGCGCCACAACAAATTGGCGCTGTTCCATTGGCGTCTAAAGCTCGTCTGTGCCCTGACGGTGTCCCAATCGGGGTCCAGAGTGCTCCACCCCACCTGGGCATCCAAAGGCTTGATCAACTTGAATCCCAGCTTTCGCACAAAGCCTGGTGTGCTGTTGGCATTGGCGACGCCATAGACAACCTCAATGCCGATCGAAGCCGCAGCGTCATAGGTGGCTGTTGCCAAACGGGTGAAAAGTCCCTGCCCCTGATACGATGGGTGAGTTGCCGTATTGAGTGAGAGCATGGCCCGTTTTACTTCACCATTGATCTCTACGCGCGAGGGAATGCAAACGTAATGGGCCACGAGTTCATCGCCCACCCAGGCATTGAAGCCAATCGCCAGGCCATCGGGATTGGCATTGTAGAGCCAGTCCAGATAAGCCACGGTGAACCGGGCGTTCTGTGGAAAAGCCGTCTCAAACAAGCGCACATAGGTCGCCAAGGCAGCACTGTCATGGCCCATGGCACGTATCTGGATCATTTGAAAATCCAAAACCGACTCAGCAAGAACCCGTTGATGGCCACCAGAGGCAAGGAAACCAGTTTTCCAGTCAGCGGGCTCTCAATCCACCCAGTGGACATGCCCACACATCCAAGCGTCAAAAGGTAATTGAGACCTACAACGACCAAAAACCGCCCAAGACGTTCCCAACTCGCTGATGTCTTGAAAGTCATGCGCGAATGCAAAAGAAAATTCAGCAACAACCCGATCGCAAAACCCCAGCTGGCACTGACCAAAGGGGACCCCCCAGCGCCGATGAGCCAGTACATGAAACCCACATCAACGGCAGCGCAAACCAGTCCAACCGCCATGAAAACACCGAATTGACGCACCCAAACGACCAAGCCAGCAGACTTTGAATCGGGTTGGATGGCAGAGGTCATGACAGATCCGGATGAATGGGGCGTCGCGGAACCGAGGCCACGTCATAAGCCACAAACGCCAACAACAGCTGCAAACCCAACATGGTGGGCAAAGCAGCCAGCATGATCGTGCCCAGAGGCGTGACAGTGCCCGTTGAAATCGCATGCATCCAATGCATAGACCCATACAGCAAGCCGAAAAGCAACAAGCCCAATCCAAACACCAACTCCAGAGATGCAACCGTCATGTCGCGTAAAAAGTAGTTGTAGAAAATCCGCTTGCCAAAATTTTGGCAATGCTTGACCAGAAATTCCCCAACAATTTTCCGGATGTTCAGATTGCTGATCTCGTCGCCATATCGGGCATCCATGGGTATATCAACCACCAAGGCACGCACGGTATTGAGTCTGAACAACATGTCCGACTCAAAGAAGAATCGCTGACTGATCTTGTCGAAGGGCAGACAGCGCACCGCGTTGGCATGAATCGCCGTGAAGCCATTGTTGATGTCAAAAAGCTGCCAATAACCGGTAGAAAGCTTGGCCACCAAGGACAACATGGCATTGCCAAAAAGCCGCAATTTGGGCATTTGACCCAGTTGGGTCAGGTCGTAGAAACGGTTGCCTTTGGTGTAGTCGGCTTGCCCCCGCAAAATCGGAGCAATGAAACGGGGAATCAAAGCCGGGTCCATTTGCCCATCGCCATCGAGCTTGACCAGCACCGTTGCGCCATCGGCCAAGGCTTGGGTGTAACCCGTGAGCACGGCCCCACCCACACCCTGGTTGACCGCGTGTTGAACTATGCGGACACGCGGATCATGGCAATGCTGCTTGACGTATTGCCCGCTCGACTCAGGGCAAGCATCGTCCACCACATAAATGAGGGACACCTCAGGACCGATGCGCTCAATCACATCCAGAACATGTGCCTTGACAAGGTAACAAGGAATGACGACAGCAATCAACGGTGACATGGGCAGAATTGTCACATGGTTTCAGAAGGCCCCATTGCCGCAGAGCGCGAAAAGCAGCACCAACGGACCTTGCCCAAGCGATCTTGCAACAAAGCTACGTACTGACCGGGTTCCAACAGTGCCCAGTCTTCATCTTCCAAAGTCGAGGCCACACGGCTGCCTGAGTGATAAACGGCAGGCCAAGCCAGCAATGAAGGGCTCAAGGCTAAAACAGCTGCGCCGTGGGTCTGTTCGGTGAAAGCGGTCGCCGAATGCAATGGGGTGTGAATCACCTCAAATCGATGGTCCGCCTCCACACTTTGAGACAAGGCGTCAACCCACTTCAGGTCTGCAGACCAACGAAAAAACCGAGGAAACCGATTCTTGAAATAGTATTCACGTGCTTGCTGCATCAACGCAGCTTTGTAGGGCTTGTGTCTGTAATGGTGCGTCGCATGGATGCCGGTATGCACCCCCAAAGACCAGCCCGCCCTTCGCAGGCGGACTGATAAGTCTGAATCTTCAAAAAACATGAAATAGCCAGGGTCAAAAAGATCACCCTCGTTCAGGCCCGCAGACTTGGCAGCCATCTGTGCAGCCTCGCGCCGCACCAACAGGACAGCACCCGATAAAAAATCCACCTTGCAAATGTTGTATTTTTCACTCAATCGCTGTGATCGCCGCAATTCATGACCCGCTCGCCAACGCGCCCACCAAGCCCAGCGGGTTGACAAAGCCAAACTCAATGAGGACAAGGGTGTTTGTTTGACGGTTGGCGGAATCAAAAAGCTGCGCGAGTCATTCCAGCACATGCCAGGCGAAATCGCTCCCCATTGGGGGTTGCTTTTCATCCATGCCATCAGCTGCAACAACCCATCCGTCTCAATCCGTGCATCAGGATTGAGCAACAGAACGCACTCGGCTTGTGAGCGAGAAAAAGCCAAATTGCAAGCGCGTCCAAAACCCAGATTGGTGTCAGCATCCAAAAGCGTGGCATCTGTACGCGCAAGCACCGTTGACCGCAACAGGGCCGTGTCAGCGCTGCTTTCCGGCGCCTGCGCGCTGTTGTTGACCACCCAGATCATCCCGTGAGGCCAGTGACCCAGCGTGTTCAAACACCGCACAAGGTCGGGTGCCATGTTGAAGTTCACCAGCACAATGTCAGTGCGCATCGGTCGCCACCTGATCGCACTCGAACTCTCCCAGCAAGTGTGCTGCTGACCACCGGCCTGTGTCCTCGACAATGGCACGCTCCAAAAAATGCGCCAAAGGCGCATAAATAGCCTCGCGTTCAGCGGCTGCACTCAACCCCATCAGGTCAGAAGTCCCCACCAAAGAAGAGCAAGACCAGACCTGCCTGCCTGGCTCCTCATGCCGCGAGCGCATGGCCACCATTTCACTGCCCGTCTCTATCGCCAGCCGAAGTGCACCATCCGCCATTTTTCTTCTTTTGCCCAGCCACTGGACCCAAGTGCCTTTGTCAGGGTGCTTTTCAGCAGGCGTATCGGTCACCACCATCAGCACGCGGCCAGCCAATAACTCGTTGCGGAAAAATGACCGCGTCTGGGCTGAAGCCGACAAAAACTGACCGCCATTCATTGCGCGGATGTAGGCATCGTATTTGGCGCGGGTGAAAGCCCTGAGCTTGGGATGCACCCTTTCATCAAACACGACATCCGAAATCATCAAATGCGACGTCAGGCCGCAGCGCGCCAGGGCCAGCATCCCTACAAAGAAGCTGTCATGGTGGGACAGCGCAACCACCAGACCCCGCCCAGACGCACGTTGAGCCAACAGCGCTCTCACCGGGGTTAAATCCACCTTCAGCGCATCCATTCGCCCCGCAATCGCCAAAGCCCCATCCAGTTCTTCACGGGCGACGGTTTGATACCGCTCAACCACCCAAGCGCGGACAGTCTTCTCATCCGCCAAAGGATGAATTTCCTGGTAAGCCCTGGCCGAGCGCTCTGCAACATAAGGAAAACCCAAGGCCAATTCAGCCCAGTCCCGTGAAAAGCGGGCATTTAAAAGACCACGAAAATCTGACAACGCATACGCTACAGGCAAAGGCAGTCTGGCCAGCAGGGGCAAAAAAATCCCGTAATCCCAGCCTTGTAGGACGTGCAGAAAACGTGCCTTGGTCTTCCGCCAACTCATGGTGTGGCGACAAAATGTGCGTTCATGAACTGCGCCACATCCCCAGTCTGTCGGATGTCAAAACAAGGTGTTGTCAAAGGCAAGCGACTCTGCCACTTGGATTCAAACACACAAGCACTGGCTGCAATACGCGACAAGGTCGAAGCCGGAACCGCACCACTGGCAGGCGTGTCCGACCAATGCTCGCAAAAGGCATCGACCACCACGCAGGTGTGCCCTTTGGATTGTGCGGACAGCACCAAATCGGTGGCATAAAAGTCAAATCCCAAATCCGGATCGAGGCGCAAACCCGAATCCACGCGCACCGCAAACAACAACTCATCCAGACTGTCAACCTCGCAAGGCAGTGCTGCAGGCTCCGTCAGCTCAACACCTCGGTCCAGCACATGGCCCGCACGCACAGCATGAGCCCCCTCACCTCGCACACCATACACGCCCACCACTGACACCTGGTGAAACTGGCGCTGTGCCTCTTCGATAGCCTGCGCAAACTGAGTCTCCCAACCCAGCGGCAAAAACACATCCTGATGCAACCAGACCAGCCAACGGCTGGCGGGTTTGCTGTCCATGGCCGCATTGAATGCATGCGCTGCACTGGTGCAATTGAAGTAAGCCATGACAGGCAAACCACCGCGCTGCACGCAGGGCGAAGCCATCAAACGGCGCTCAAACACATCCAGCCTGCTCACGGCAGTGACCAGCGCCAAGTCAGGGGAAGGGTGTAAAGCATTCAGGCTCATAAAAAGTCCGTATCCCCACTCATGAACCACCAATTCATATCGGCCAACTCTTTTGTCGACACGGCAGAAGCCACAGGCACCCCAATGCGTGCCACCTCGGTTTGCCGCGAGAACCCACTGGGCTGCAAAGCGATCATCACGGCAGGCGATGCCCAAGTCACGACGGATGACGCCCCCAGCTTCGCTGCTGCCTGTCGGCACAGTCGACTGGCCAGGCTCATCATGCCGACAGGCCCAATCCAGTCCAGCCAGTGCACTGGCCGATCAGGCGTGACCGGCCCCAAAACCACCAAGCCCAAGGTTTGCTCAGACCATGGCCGACAAATTTTAAAAAAGTGGTGTGAAGGGCCAGGCCGCGAGGCATATCGCCACCGAACATGGCTGGACGAACGATCGCCCAAGCGCACAGCACCGGCATCTTGTCGCATGCGCAGCCAAGCCGTCTCAACCGAAGCATCAAATTGTTCCTCTGCGGGTGACAGGGGCAACAAGCGCCAAAGCCTGTCTGAAAGCTGGCGAGGGCTAGGCCCGGTCCACTCCAGTTCATGCATCGCCGCACAATCCCATGACAAACCAGACTTGACCGCCAGACGCATATGGCGTGCATTCGGAAAGCCAAAGCCCACTGGATAAGGACCTGCCCCCCCCAAGCGCGAACCATAAAGCCCTTGTGAAACATGGAAAAAGGGGCCATGGCGCGTCAAAATCCCGCGCCACTCTGGGGCCACCATCACATCGCCAATCTGCAAATACGGCGCAGACCCATCCCGAAAGGAAAACAGCCTGGGAAAACCAGCGCAATGTGCAATCAACGCACCGTCACACCAAACCCCCATCGCCTCACCCGCACCGAGCTGATACTTCCACGCATACCAAGGCAAGTCCACTTCGCCACCAAAAACCCTCTGATGCAAGGCCAGCACATCGTGCATGTCATGGCTCATCAGGCGACGCAAAACCATGGGGCGACCGCCAATCGACAAAGCCAGGGATGGGGGATCGCTCAAACGCATAACGGCTAATCCAGCCACTCGTGACGCAGAGCCACCACGCCCTGCTCCAGACCTTGCTGGCTCACTTGCAAACTGATGCAGTGCATCGCCATGTCGTAAGGATGCACGCCATCCTCTGTGCTCAAGATGACAGTCACTTGGTAGCGCCCCTTGAGCAAGGCCATTTGAGGAAACACCAGTACCGCACGTCCGAACCCACGCGCATCCACCTTCATCTGCACGCCATCGTTGGTGGACAGGGCACTGGCCACGGTGCGCTCGCTGCTGTCAGAAATACCAATGGCCACCCCAGGCGCGGGCAAGTTCGGATCCACAACGAAATCCACTTCCAGCCGCAAATCCGAGACTTGTGATTGCAAAGCCACAGCATGGCCCGCTTGCCCATCGGTTTGAGCCGTCACTTTAACAATGCGTCCGGTCCCGGTGGCGGCCACTGCCGCTGCAGACTGTCCACTCAAGCCCACGGCTCGGGAAGTGCCTGAAGCACCCGCCAAATGCGCGTTGTAGGCACTGGTCACCTCCGTTGCCGGGCCATCCATCCGCAACTGCCCACCTTCTATCCACAAGGCACGGGCGCACAAGGCCTCAACTTGGTACATCGAATGCGAGCAAAACAAAATGGTTTTGCCTGCATCTTTCAGGCCCATGATGCGTTCAAAAGATTTGCGTGCAAACGCACCATCACCCACCGACAAAGCCTCGTCAATCACCAGCACTTCGGGGTCCACACTGGTGGCCACCGAAAATGCCAAACGCATGAACATGCCGCTTGAATAAGTCTTCACCGGCTGGTGAATGAACTCGCCAATGTCAGCAAAGGCCAAAATCTCGGCCAGCTTTTCTTGAACCTGCGCCTTTTTGAGGCCCAAAATGGCACCGTTCATGAAGACGTTCTCCAGCCCTGTGAAGTCAGGATTGAAGCCTGCACCCAATTCCAGCAAAGCCGCCACCCGCCCACGCACAGCCAAGGTCCCCACACTCGGCGCAAGCGTGCCGCAAACCATCTGCAGCAAGGTCGACTTGCCTGCGCCATTGCGGCCTACCACACCCACCACCTCACCTGGTGCAATGCGCAGGTCCACACCTTGCAGCGCCCAAAAGTCACGCGGATAAGCCGTACCCAACCAACGCCCCCACAGCAACTGCTTCAAACGGTCTGCGGGATGCTCAAACAAGCTGTAGCGTTTGCCAAGCCCGTGCGCTTCGATGACCCAATCAGACGACATCGGCGAACCCTTTGCGCACCGCTCTGAAAAAAGCGGCACCCGCCAAAGCCACGATGAGGCATGCTGCGGTATGTGTGGCCCACAAAGACCAGTCAGGCCAACGCCCATCCAGCAACACCACATGCGTCAAAGTGATCGGCGTCGCCAAAGGATTGAGCACCACCCACGACTGAACAGCTGTAGGCAGTGACTGGACCGGAAAAAAAATAGGACTCAAAAACATCATCAAGCTCAAGGCAGGGACCAAGATCTGGCCCAAATCCCGAACATAAGCGCCCAAACCGGCAAACAGCCAGCCCAAGCCCAGGCAAAGCGGCACCAAAGACAACCATACTAAAGGCAAGACCAAGGCAGAAACGGGCAAATAACCCATGTCCCACCACCGCAGCGACAACAACAAGACCAAAGCCACCCCCAGTTGCGCCATGGCTGCCAGCACATTGACCCAAGGGAAGACTTCGACTGGAAAGACAACCTTCTTGACCAAATGCGGCTGATCCACAATCAGCCGTGGTGCCCGTGTGACGCATTCCGAGAAGAAATTGAACACCGCCAGCCCGGCAAACAAGCGCAAAGCAAAGCCCAAGTCACTCTCGGTGCCACCTTCGCCCCAACGCAACTTGAACACCCAGCGAAACACAAAAGTAAAAGTCGCCAGCATCAACAGTGGCGTGATAACCGCCCACAGGGCACCCAGCCACGACTGCCTGTAACGTGAGGCCACCTCGCGTACAGCCAATTGCCAAATCAGACCAGCATGCTGAACAGGCCACAAATAGGAGTGCAAAGGTTTAATCAAGACAAGCCAAAAAATGGGGTGATTTTATCGACTCAGGCTTTGGGCGGGTCCGCGCGGCCCTCCGCAATGGCTTTGATGCGTTCCCTTTGCAAAATATGCAAATCATTGCCCTCGCGCACCAAAAACGCATGAAAAAAAAGCACTTGAAACGCCCGTGTCACGGTCTCACGACTCGCATTGATCATCATGGCCAACTCCTGGTGCGTAGGGACATCGGTGATCAAATCAGGCTGGCTGCTTTGCGGCTTGGGCAATTGCAACAACAAAACACACAAACGTTGGAAAGGATTGGGCAAACCCAGCAAAGTTCTCTGCGCCGTCACGGTGCGCACCCGGTGAGCCATTCGAGCCATCACCTCGCGGGCCAATGAAGGCTGGCTGAAAATCAACTCCCTGGCCAAGGGCGCATCCAAAAAAGCCACCGTCGACTTGTTGGCGGCCACCACATGTTCCGAGAGCGGCAACCCATCCACCACTGACAACTCGCCGAAATAATCGCCGGGCTCTACAAAATAGAGCCCCACACTGCGGCCATCCACAGTGAAATCGACACCCTGCAAGCGTCCCTCCACCAAAAAACCCAGCACATGGGCCGTCGTTTCTTTGGAAATCACCATGGAGCGCTTGGCAAAAGAACGCAAGTACATCGCACCCGACAACTGCGCCATGGCCTCGGCCTGTAAGGGTTGAAGCAACGGAAACTGGCTGAGTAACTGGGCGGAGACCGGCATGTCGATAGAGTGTAAGCCATCACGACAAGCGCACCAGCCTTGTGACGCCAAGCACAACCTGCTGAAGGACAAGGTGAGATAATAGTCAGCTCAACAAGGTGTCAAACCGTCCTGAATCTGGAGGTAGCCCGTGCTCAACAACCTGAAATTTTCCTCAATCACTCTGCTTTTGATGGCCCTGGCCACAGCGGCCACAGCACGAACCCAACCCTCCGTGGTAGGCGAAGCCACGATGGTCATCGGGCAAGCCAAGTTGTTCAGTCCTGAAGGCGAAAGCAAACCCCTCTCGCGCGGCGTGCCTGTCAAAGAAGGCGACCGCATCGAAACCGGCCCAGGCGGCCACGTGCACCTCAAATTCGTCGATGGCGGCCGCCTGAGTGTCCGCCCGGCCAGCCGCCTGCAAATTGAAAACTACACCCTGGCCGATCAGCAAACCGCCCTGACCGCCATCCGCTTCAAGCTCGACGAAGGTACGGCCCGATCCATCACCGGCAGCTGGGGCGAAGCTGCGCGTGACCGCTTTCGCCTCAACACCCCGCTGGCCGCCATTGGCGTCAAAGGCACCGACTTCAGCGTCTCCGCCAACATCCGCCAAACTTTGGCGAGTGTCTACTCTGGCGCGATTGTGTTGACGCCCATGGCGCAAAGCTGTACGGCCACGCTGGGGCCCTGCGTCAATGGCCAGGAACGCCTGCTGTCTGAGGCCATGAAAGGCCAAATGCTGACCCTCAACTACGCCCAGCTGGCGCCTCAATTGGTGGCATTCAACGAAGCCCCCAGCGCCTCTTCTCGCAATCTCATGGCCAGCGCACCCGCGCCCACCCCTGTCGTCGGTGAGCGCCTTGTGGCCAACGAAAAACAGATGCTCAACGAAGCCCGCAACCTCGTTCTGCCCCAACCTCAAACTGCACAACTCCAGTGGATGCGTTGGCCCTGGACCCAAGACAGTGCAGCCAACAGCCTCTCTGCAGCCTTTGATGCCGCCACATTGCGTGCCAACGAGCTCAGCACCACCGACGGTGCTTTTGCGCTTTTGCGCTACAACCCAGAAGCCCGTCCCTTGGCGGCCACCGACGCTCAAGCCGACTTTCGCATGACGGGTGCCGCGGCCAACCTGATCCGCAAAGAAGGCTCTTCGGAAGCCGTATCTCCTGTGGCGGTCAACAGTGGGCGGCTGAGCGTCGACTTCTCGCGTGCCACCTACAACACCCAGCTCAACGTCTCCAACGAGCGTATGGGCAGCCAAGACCTCAGCTCCGGCGGCGCCATCCAAGCCAATGGCACCCTGACCGGTACCAGCGGCAGCATGGGCACACGCGGCACACTCAGCACAGACGGCCGTGAGGCCGGTTACTTCTTCTCTGGCAACTTGCCAGCCGGACAAGTCCGTGGCATCACCCTCTGGGGGCGCTGATTGGCATCAGTCAAGCCGTGGCGCTCGTTCATCGGACGCCAAGCCAGCCTCGCCATCTTGCTCACCCTCTTGGTGTGGGCGGGTGTGCAGTGGCTTGGGCAAACGTCTCTGGCCCGACTTGACGAACGTTTGGCCGATCTGGCCTGGAGCCTGACCGCCGAACGCAAAGACGAGCGCCGCCTGATCGTTGTCGACATCGACGAAAAAAGCCTGCGACAAATCGGCCCGTGGCCATGGCCCCGCGCAACGCAGGCCCAACTCATCGACAAACTGGCCCAAGCCGGGGTCAGCCTTCAAATTCACGACGTGGTTTTTGCCGATGCCAGGCCAGACGACGCCCAACTGGCCACCGCCATCGGGCAGAACCAACCCGTACTGTCCCAAGTCTTTGCACTCCAGCAAGGCGGCGACGTCTCGGGTGGCCAACTCGGTGGCTCACTGCCTTGGCCCGGCTGCCCCGCCCCCTTCGAGACAGCCAGCGGCTACCTCGCCAACGCCCCCGCAGTGACCGCGGCTGCCCAACACATTGGGCACATCACGCCCCGCATCTCCAAAGACGGTGGTGTGCGCCACGTGCCCGCCATCATTTGCCACCAAGGCAACAGCTACCCCGCACTCAGCCTCTCTGCCATTTTGGCGGGGGGACAAGAAACCAGTCTGGCCCTGCGGCGCGGCACGGCCTGGATGGACGCTGACTGGCGACTCGAAAGCGCCGCGCTGGCCCAAGGCCACATCCCCCTGGACCACAACGGCGACTTGCGTGTCTCCTGGCGCTTGCACCCCGACAGCCTGATCAGCCTGTCCGCAGCCGATGTCTTGACCGGGCGCATCCCGCCTGGCCTGCTCGACCAAGCTTGGGTGCTGGTCGGCAGCACCGCCTTTGGCCTGCACGACGCCGTGGCCACCCCTTTCTCGGGGGCCGACGCCGGCCTGCACGTGCACGCCCAGCTCATCACCGCACTGCTCGATGGGCGCACCCCTTACCAGCCCCGCATCGCCCCCTACATTCAAGCACTGGCAGCGCTGCTCGGCTTGCTCGCACTTTGGGCTTTGCGCGTGGGGCGCTTGCCGGCCTACCTGCTGCCAGTGTGGGCACTCGGCGCGGCCACCTTGCTTTGGCTGCCTCAGGCCTGGGCTCTCACCAGCCACTCGATCTGGATCGGTTGGGCCAGTCCAGCCCTTTTCATTGTTCTGTCGGGCCTGATCATGGGCATCCTGGAACACGCCCAAAGCCGCATCGACCGTGACCGGCTCTATGCACACCTGTCCAGCTACCTGCCCGAGCCCGTGGCCGCCGCGCTGGCCCTCCAGTCTCCCTCCAATGCCATCAAAGCCACAGAGCAACAAGTCACCGTCTTCTTTGCCGACATCCGCAACTTCTCAGCCTACGCCGAAGCGCGCCCCCCCGAGGAGGCTGCAGCAGTCCTGCACACATTTTTCTCTGTGGCCACCAAGGTGGTCGAGTCCCACGGCGGCGTCATCGAAGCATTTCAAGGCGATGCCGTGCTGGCCGTCTGGGGGGGCTAGCAAGGGCACCACGACTCGCACGCTTTGCTGG